>NCGI01000042.1 GCA_002256925.1 Polaromonas sp. 28-63-22 | reverse complement strand
TGCGTAGCGAGACGGCTCGAAAGCCGCGCGCGCGCAGGGTGTCCAGGAGCTTGGGCAGCACCTCCAGTACCAGTGCGCGGCCGCTCGCAGTCATGCCCGCATTGCCGTCGTGCAAGAGCAGGATGTCGCCGGTAGCCAGGCCTTTTTCAAGTCGCTGCAGAACCTTGCCGGAATCGGTAGCCACGGTGTCAAAACCTCGACGGGTCCAGCTTACCAATTGCAGGTTCAAACTTTGCAAAACCGGATCCAGCAAAGGACTGCGAAGGCCCGCCGGTGCCCTGAAATAGACGGGCGTATGTCCGGTCGTCTGGCTGATCACACTTTGTGCCCGGCTTATTTCTTTGCGCAGCTGGTCAAGGCCCATGACGGAAAAGTAATGCCGGTGCGCATAGCTGTGATTTTCAATGTGGTGCCCGCGACGAATGATCTCGCGTGCCAGCTGGGGGTGCGCCTCGACAGCCTTGCCAATGCAGAAAAAAGTGGCTTGAGCGCCTGCTGCGTCGAGGATATCCAGGACTTGCGGTGTTATCTGTGGGTCGGGCCCGTCGTCGATCGTGATGGCAATGTGCTGTGCGTCGCAAGCAGGCGCGGAAAGCTTGCGCATGTTGCTGCCCAGCAGCGTACTGCGTGGCCACAACCCGGCGATAGTCAACACGGCATGGTTGGCGAGTATGCCGCCCACGGCCCATGGCCAGCCCAATCCGGCGGCCACGCCGGAAAGAGCGCCCAGGTGCAGCACGGCCGACGCCTTGATCGCTGGTGATGGCTTCCACGGTTGCCGCATGCTGGAGTGCTTCACTGGGGATTGCACTGCGCGACGCCCGAATCAATACGCGGCCACGGTGCGATCTTCAAAAAGCTGCGCCAGAGTCGTTGCCATGTTGGCCAGTCGTGACCGCCGGGAATGACCAAGCTGTGTCCTGCGGGCAATACACCTGCCAATACGCCATTGGGCTGGGCAAACCGGTCGCTGGCCCCATACCCCAAATAGGCATCTGGAAGTCCGGCAGTGTCCCCGCTGTAGCCCTTGAGCCAGCGCCACAAGTCAACGTCAGGGTTGCCCTTGACGTCTGTGGACCAGCGCGCAAGACCCCCTTGCCTTTCGATTTGGGCGGGCAGGTCTCTGGGGCCCACGTAGGGCGCCATGATGAAGAAGCCCTTCAGTACTGAGGGATGGGTCATGGCGTAGAGCATGGTCCCGTAGCCTCCCAGCGAAATGCCGACAAACCAGATCTGCTGGTAGCCTTTTGCCCGGGCGGGATCGATGACCTCGCTTTGAAGTCGCCCCAGGATTTGCTGATCGCTGTAATACCCCATGTGCGCGTCGACCAGCTGAATGTCCGCGTCAATGTTCTGCTCCCGCACTGCCGAGACAAAGCCCTGATCAATAAAATCCTGCGGAGTGTCGTAGGCGCCCGGCAAAAAAACGATCAAGGTCGTCGGAGGGGTATTGCATGGCAGCGTGTCGTGCACCGAATTCATGGGGCCTTTGGTTGAGCGGTACGCCGCGCAGCCCTGCAGCAAAGCGACGGTCAGCGCCAGCACGGGCAGCAAAGCTTTCATGGTTTGGGGGTGCGCATTTTCAGCAGTTATCTTAGCTGTTCAAGGCTGGCCGGTCTCCGGCCTGACGGCAAAAATGGCCGACAGGATCAACGCCAGAAATGTGCCCGCACCCACGGTCAGCCCAATCGCGCTCATGACCGGGACCGACGAAAACGCGAGCAGGCCAAACCCCAGCACGGTGGTGAGATTCGCAAAGAACAGGGAACACAACAAATTTTGATCGCCGCTGCCCGCAGCCGACGGGGGAGTTCTCGACCGCTGATCAAAAAAAAGTGCGTAGTTGGATCCAATGGCAACCACCAGCAGCAGGCCCACCAGATGTAGCAAGGTCAGATGCCCCTTGAACGTCGCCACCGCCGCCGCCACAATGGCCGTGGCCGCCAGCAGGGGGAGCACGATTCGCACGACCCGGCGCCAGGATCGCAGCGCGACCAATAAAAGCGCGGTGATGGCGACGAACCCTGCCGTGGTCAAAACGATGGCTTCATGCAAATAAGCCTTGTAGACGTCTGTCGCCTCTTTCCCCAGTTCGATCAGAAATACACCCATCTGGGCCGAACGGTCCGGATTCGCCAGGGCTGCGCGGATGGCATTGACGTCCAATGGCTGCACGATGCCGTCGCGAAGCGGCGATTGAAGCGCGATGAGCGCTGTCCACTGGTCGGGTGTGTGGATGCTCTGTGTCAGGAGTGAATCAACGCCAAGGCTTAACGAGGTCCCCTCCAGGCTGGCACGAGAGACCAGAGGCCCGGTTCTGGCACGCGCAACATCCGAAAAAAAGTCGGCCAGCCTTTCCGGCTTCAGTGGCAAGCCGTTCAGCGCCTTCGTGACACGTTGCCGGAGTTCTGTGTCGCCGGGCAGACTCGCCTGGCGCAGCGCCTGCGTGCGCTGGCTGGGCAGGTAAGTGGAGGGTGCCTGAAAACCACCCAGCTGGCCCTTGTTTACGAGTGGCTGGAGTCGCAAGGCAACGTCCTCACTCAGCTGAAGGGCCACTTCCTGACTTGACGCCTGGGCCACCACGAGCATGCCAGCATCAGGCGCGCCCATGTCGGCACGCAAGCCGGCATCGAGTTGCTGCGCCGCCTGCGAAACCGGACTGAGGCCGCCCAGCTCGACGCTCCACAAGGTGTCCCAGCGCAGCAGCAAGACCGACAGGGCTATGGCGGTCGCGAGCACGGCCAGCAGCTTGAACCTGCCCAGTGTTCGCGCAGCCGCGACCAGAAAGGGTCCGAGTTGCCTGGGCTGTCGCACCGAAAAGTTCTCCGGCAGCAACACAGGCAGCACAAACCGGGTGGTCACGGCGGCCACGACAATGCCGACAATCGAAAACAGTCCGAGTTGGGCAAGCCCTGTGAATCCCGAGAGCAGCAAGGTGCTGAAGCCGACGATGGAGGTCAATACCCCCAGACGAATGGTGGGCCAGAACGACGATCCAGGCGCAGGCTTCGTCCTGGCATGGGTTTCGCCGGCTTCGTTTGCGGCCGGTGCGGTGGGCGTGTACTGAATAAAAAGGTAGATCGCATAGTCCACTGCTTCGCCAATCAGGGTGATTCCAAACCCCAGCGTCATGCCGTGGACCGACGAGAACCCCAAGCCGACAGCCGCAATGCCCGCGACTGCGCCCGTGACGACCGGAATGATGCCGAGGAACAAGGCGGTCACCGAACGGTAGATCAGCCACAGCAGGCCCAGAACCATGAGGGTGCCTAGGACCGACAGGCGGGCGGCCTCCGTTTTGATGGTGTCCCGCGCTTTCACGGCAAAAACGCCAGGACCCGAATACTTCAGTTCGGCCTTGAGTGCCTGTGCGCCCAGCTGCGCCTGCGCTTGCGCGAAGCTCCGCCTGACCGCCGCTTGCGCCTGCTCCTGGGCATCAAGATCCGACCCCTGCGCCCTGGTTTGCAGCAACAGCAGCGCGCGCGTTTGTGCGGCGTTCGTCCACACACCATCGACCTGGGACGGTTGACTCGATGGAATGATGCGCTTGAGCACTTCAAGCGACTCGCCGGTCGGATCCCGGCCCAGCAATGATTTGCTGAACAGTCCTGTTGAGCTGCCGACCTCGGCCAGGCTCTCCATGATGGCCGAGCGCAGGCCTTCGGTGTCCATGCGGCCCGGATTCATCGCCGGACTGAGCAGATAACGGTTCTCAAAAAGGAACTTCTGATCCTTTTCGGTCGACATGGCCTGCCCGTTGCTGACGCTCAGGAAGTCAGTGCCCTCCCTGAGTTGCTTGCCCATGGCCCGGGAAAGCTTTGCCAGCACTGGCAGCGGGGCACCCTCGACGGCAACAATCAGGGCTCTCGACGCGAAGCCCTCGCTGATCTGGTCGATCAGTATCTGCTGCCTCGGGGAAGGATGGCGTGGCAAGAAAGCGGACATATCCGCCGTGAAATGCGAGCGAATCACCACAAGCCCACAGATCAGAATGAACATCAGCCAGATAACGACCGCAGGGCGAATTATTTTTTTCATATTTAGAGGGTGAAGGGCGGTATCTTATGATCTGTTGGCAGCTCGGCTGCACCCAACCGGAAAAAGCACTTTGGAACAAGAACGCCTGTCGGCACCCGAATACTCCGATGTGATCGTGGCGGGCGGCGGTTTGGCCGGGCTCACGCTGGCCCTGCAGCTCAAGCAGCGCATGCCGTCGTTGAGCATCACCGTCGTCGAGCGCCGCAAGCACCCGGTACCGCACGGGGCCCACAAGGTGGGCGAATCGTCGGTCGAAATCGGGGCGCACTACTTTGAGAAAATTCTGGGTCTCAAACACCATCTTGATCAGGCGCAACTCAAGAAGTTTGGATTCCGCTTCTTTTTCTCGGACGGCCGCAGTGACCTGCACAAGGTGACTGAACTGGGCGCAAGCCGCGTGCTGTCCACGCCCAGTTACCAGTTGGATCGCGGCATCTTTGAAAACGAGCTGGCCCGGCTGGCGCAGGAAAAAGGCGTGCGCTTCATCGATGGCGCAGTCATCAGGTCGGTTGAGCTGGGCGATGGCAGGCAGGACCACCACGTGGTCTGGGAGGTCAATGGGCAGACCTGCCGCGCGAAGGCGCGATGGTTGTGCGACGCCTCGGGCCGTGCGGGGCTGGTCAAGCGCAAACTCGGGCTCGCCGAGCTTAACGATCATGATGCCAATGCCGTCTGGTTTCGCATCGCCGACCGGATTGATGTCAACGATTGGTCTACCGATGAGCAATGGCTGGATCGCTGCAATCCCCGTTCCCGCTGGCTGTCCACCAACCACCTGGTCGGCGAGGGCTATTGGGCCTGGCTGATTCCCCTGGCGTCCGGTTCGCATTCCGTCGGCATCGTGGCCGATGCGAAACTGCACCCGATCGAGCAGATCAATACCTTCGACAAAGCCATGGTGTGGCTCGGCAAGCACCAGCCGCAGCTTTTTGCAGCCCTCGATACCCGACGCGACAAGTTGCAGGATTTTGCGTTTTTCAAGCGCTTTTCCTATGGCTGCAAGAAGGTCTTTTCGGGCGCTGACCGCTGGGCTCTGACGGGCGAGGCCGGACTGTTCCTGGACCCTTTCTACTCGCCGGGCAGCGACTTCATCGCGATCTCAAACACCTACATCACCGAGTTGATCGCCATCGACCAGGCTGGAGGCGCCACCGCCCTGATGGCGGACATCTACGAGCAGATCTATTTTTCGCTCTACCAGAACATGCTGACGCTCTATACCGATCAGTACAGGATTTTTGGCGACCCCGAGGTCATGCCGATCAAGGTGCTATGGGATTACACCTACTACTGGGGCATCATGTGCCAGCTTTTTTTCCAGAACAAGTTGATCGATGTGTCCTGCATGGCGCGCATGCGAAGCCGGCTTGCTGCGATCCAGGTGATCAATGTCGAGATGCAGCTCTTTTTACGCGCGTGGAACCTGGTCAGCGCCAAGCGCAATCCGCCGCAAATGCTCGATCAGGCAAGCCTGCCGTGGTTCGCCCAACTCAACAAAGAACTGCGTGACGACCTGTCCGACGAGCAGTTCGTGGCGCGCATCGACCAGCAGTTGTTGCAACTGCAGTGTCTTGCGGCTGAAATCGTGGTCGTTTCACGCAGGGACTATCCCACGCTTGATGCCAGCGCTCTCGTCGGTCTGCTCGATCACGAGGTCTTTGCCAGGGCTCAAGGCCGGAGCGTCCAGTTCCTGTTTGGTGCGGCCGCGTGATGGCGCCTGCGTGAGTCAGGGCGGGGCATCGGGCAAGGCGCGGCGCGGGATGACGTGCTTCCTGGGCAAGACATGAGGGTTGTTGTGCCGGCGTTACGCGCGCTCCTTCGAGAAGGCTATGCGAGATTGGCCATGCTGCTGGGTCTGGGTGCCCTGGCACTGGTGGGCTTGCTGGGTTTGCCGTTCGCCCTTGCCCTGATGTGTTTTCCAGCCGCCGTGCGGATTCCCCTGGGTCGTCAGCTCATCAGCCGCAGCATGACGGCCTACCTTCATTTTCTGAAAGCTTTTTGCAGCGTTCGTATCGACGATTCGGCGCTTGAGTCGCTGCGGCTGGATCGGCCGCTGATCATCGTTGCCAACCACCCGTCCTTGCTTGATGCCGTGGTCCTGCTGGCGCGGTTGCCGCACGCTGTCTGTGTGATGAAGGGAAGCTTGAAGCGCAACATCCTGTTCGGCCCGATGGCCCGCCTGTCTGGCTATGTCAGCAACGAAGACCCGATGGCGTTGATCCGGCAAAGTTGTGTCGAGCTGGCTGGCGGCGCGCAGATCCTGATATTTCCTGAGGGCACGCGGACGCGCACCTTCCCGCTCAGTCCCCTGGGTGAAGCCACGGCCGTGCTGGCAGCCCGCTCGGGCGTGGCGGTGCAGACGCTTCTTCTTGAATTCAGCAGCCCTTACCTGGGCAAGGCATGGCCGCTTTTCAGAAGACCCGAGCTTCCCCTGCGCATCACGGTCAAGATGGGCCGCAAATTTGCGCCTTCGCGCGACCGGACGGCCTTTACCGACCAGCTAGAATCATATTACAGGCTGCATTTGAAGCGCTGAATGGCTGGTGATACACGGGGAAATAAGTACGACAATGTCAACACTGCGCCAACTGATTGATACATTTTTGGTCACACAGGAGGGCATCACACCTGAAAAGCTGGCCGACCCGACCGTGAAAATGGCGGATCTGGGTCTGGACTCGTTGGGTGTGGTGGAGATGCTGTTTGAAGTCGAAGACCGCTACGGCATCCGTGTCGACGACATGACGCAATTCCAGCACATGACCCTCAACGAAGTCGCCGCCCACATGGAGCAGGTTGTGCGCGACAAGCATGGTGGCCTGTTGCCCGAGCCGGCCAGTCCCGAAAAAGCCGTGATCTGAACCGGTGCAGGGCTTGCGCAAGGTCACCATAAGAGGTATCGGCATGGTGACCCCGCTGGGGTTGAACCGTGCCACCAGCTTCGAGTCGGCGCTGCAGGCACGAAGTGCCATCGGCCCCGCGCCTGACGCCATCACCCGACTCCTTCCCGATGCGCTGGCAGCGCAGGTCGGTGCAGCTTTCGAAACCGGGCAGACGCGTGCCGTGGCCGGGCTTGACCGGGCGACCCAGTTTGCGCTGGTAGCGGCGCAGGAGGCACTTGTTGACGCAGGCTTCGAAGCCAATGATTTTCAAAAGGGTCGCACCGGCGTCCATGTCGGCATAGGCATGGGCGGTGCGCACACCCTCGATGCGCTCTACACCCGGTTTTTCGAGCAGTTGCAGCGCGCCGCCGCAGAAAACCGCGATCCGACCGTGATCCATCCCCTGGCGGTTCCGCGCATGATGGCCAATTCCGGCGCTGCAGCGGTGTCGATGCAGCACAAGCTGCGCGGCCAGACCTTCACCTACAGTGTGGCGTGTGCGTCTTCCTCCGTGGCAATCGGCGAAGCCTACCGCGCGCTGCGCCATGGCTACATCGACACCGCTATCGTGATCGGAACGGAGGCCATGCTGACCCCCGGCTCTTACGTGGCATGGAATGCGCTGCGCGTGATTGCCAAAAAACATGGCAGCGGGCTGGAGGCAAGCTGCCGGCCCTTCGACGCCGAGCGCAATGGGTTCGTGCTCGGTGAGGGGGCTGCGGCGCTGGTCCTACAGGCCGAAGGCGCGGAGCCGACCTGCAGCCGCGCCGCCTACGCGGAGTTGTGCGGTTACGGAACGACGAGCGACGGTGTGCACATCACGCTGCCTTCGGCCGACGGCCAGATCCGGGCCATGCAAGCGGCATTGGCCGAATGCGGGCTACCTCCCGAGTCGATCGGCTACCTCAATGCCCACGGCACCGCCACCGCCGCGGGCGATGTGGTCGAGACCGAGTCGATCAAGGGCGCGTTCGGGGCGCATGCGTACCGGCTGGCGATCAGTTCAACCAAGGCCGTGCATGGCCACCTGATCGGTGCCGGCGGTGCGCTGGAGTTCGCGCTGAGCGTGCTGGCGCTCGAATCAGGCAACATACCGCCCACCGCCCACCTGGACAACCCGGACCCGCGTTGCGATCTCGATTTTGTTCCCAGCGTGGCGCGTCGCTTGGTGCCCCTTGAAGCCGTCATGTCCAACTCTTTTGCGTTTGGCGGCACCAATGTTTCGCTGATCGCCCGCAAATTCGAACGTTCGACGGCAGCGGGTGGCGGGTAGGCATGTCGCAACCCGGGGGCACCGTTGACCTTTCCGCCTCTGCCGGGCAGGCCTACGCCATGAACAACCACAACCCGACCCTGTCGCCAGCGGGCCTTGACGCGGCGTTTGTCTATCCGATGCATCTCGATGTGGACGCCATCCAGCGCTTTATTCCCCATCGCGGCGTGATGCTTTTTGCCCGGCAGGTCACGGTGCTGGCGCACGACCATTACACCGGCGAGGCCGCGTGGCCGGACGATTCGTTCGTCTTCAACGGGCATTTCCCCGGCCAGCCCATCGTGCCCGGTGTCATGGTGATTGAAGCCGCAGCGCAGATTGCCGGCGCAGGCCTGCGTGCCGGCGACCCGCGCGCTCGCGCCAAGCTTGACGGTCACGTGGGGCTGTTGATGGCGGTGCGCAAATGCCTTTTCCGCAGGCCCGTGCCACCGGGCCTGAAGCTCCACTTCGCCCTGCGTACACGCCAGGTTTCGGAAGGCGTGATCAATGTGGCCGGTGAAGTCAGCAGTGAGCGCGGGCGCGTGGCAAGCCTGGAATTCGTTTTTGCCCAGGCGCCGGCCGACCAGGTTCTCGACGGGTGATCCCACCCATGGCTGCAGCCCCGAGCTTCTCGTCGCCGCCCTGGTACGCCCAATGCGCTGCGCGCCTGATGCACCTGTGGTTCTTCAAGGCGACCGGTACCGCCGCCTTCATGGGCGTTTTCTTCTACGGCTACTTTGCCGTGCTGCGTTCGCCGATCGGCCCGGTCACGGTCATGCCCGTGACCCGGATCGACGAATGGGTGGCCTTCTGGCCGTCGGCCTTTTATCTTTATGCCTCGCTGTGGGTCTACACCTCCCTGGTGCCCGCGTTGCAGCCCACGCTGTTCAGGCTCGTCGTCTATGGCCTCGGTATCGGTGCCCTGTGCCTCACGGGGCTGCTGATTTTTTCGTTTTTCCCCACCACCGTGCCGTACGTGTTTTCAGACTGGGGCACCGACCCGTCGCTGTCGCTGCTTCGCCGCCTCGACATGGCGGGCAACGCATGGCCGTCGCTGCACGTCGCGACAGCTCTCTTCACGGCGATGTGCCTGCACCGGCTGCTGCGCGGGCTCGGCGCGCCGGCGTGGGTGCGTGCCGGCAACTGGTTCTGGTGCGTCCTCATCGTCTATTCCACGATGGCGATCAAGCAGCATGTGCTCTGGGATGTGCTGGCCGGCATCGTGTTGGGGCTGCTGTTCGGCATGCTCTATCTGAAGCTGGAAAAGCGCCTGGCCGATTGACCGGCCGCCGTTGCCGCGCAGGCTGCCGCCCACGCCACCGCCCGGCTCACGCGCGGCGCCGCCCGCTGCGTTTCGCGGCCTCTTTTTTCCTGGCCTCGTAACGCCGCATCAGCGGCGTCACCGACACGCCGTGTGCAAGCACCGAGGCCACCACCACCGCCACGGTGATCGACAGCAGGCGCTGCGCCAGCACTGGCTCGATTTTGTGGCTGACGGCATAGAGCAGGTAATACAGCGAGCCGATGCCGCGAATGCCGAACCACGCCATCAGGCGGCGTTGCGATCCCCTGACATGTGTGCCGATCAGGCCGATGCCGACCGCCGCCGGACGAATCACCAGGAACAGCAGCGGAATAAACCACAGCACTTCGGTGCGAAACCGCACCGTGGCGATCAGCACGCCCACCGTCAGCACGATGCCGACTTCGGCAAAGCTTTCAAGCTGCACATTGAAGCGCTGTACCTCGCGCATCATGTAGGCGGGCGCTTCGGTGCCCGTGGCTTCGCGGTCCTCCGGGCTCAGGCCCGCTTTCGACGCCGAGGCTGGCGTGGCCGGTGACGGGTCGATGCGGCGCAGCGCCAGGCCGGCGGCGAACACCGCCAGAAAGCCGTAGGTAGCGCTCAGCAGCGCCAGCCCGTAGGTCAGCGCGATCAGGCCCAGCGCGATGAATTCGTCCGAGCCCAGGGCCTCCCGGTGCCGTACCCGCAGGTAGATGATGGCGCGGCCCACCAGCGTGCCCAGGCCATAACCCAGCCCCAGGCCGCCGGCGATGGCCCACAGCACATCGAAGGTCCACCAGCGCCAGGCCATGTCGCCGAGCTTGTGCACGCCCAGCAGCCCCAGCCCCAGCATGACGAACGGAAAGGCCGTGCCGTCATTCAGGCCGCCTTCGCCGGTCAGGCCAAAGCGCAGCTGGTCACGGTCGCCCGGGTTGGCCACCTGCACGTCAGAGGCCAGCACCGGATCGGTCGGCGCGAGAATGGCGCCCAGCAAGACCGAGGCACCGAGCGACAGGCCCATCACCAGCGTGCCGACCGCCGCGATGGCCGCCACGGTGAGCACCATCGACACCGTGGCGAGTTGCAGCGGGATGCGCCAGCGCGCGTCCTTCAGTGGCAGTTCGAGCTTCAGGCCGGTCGTGAAGAGCGAGATCAACACGGCGATTTCCGTCAGGCGTTCGAGCAGCGCCACATTTTTCAGCGCATCGAAATGGACCAGCCCGAAGCCCAGCGGCCCGATGGCCATGCCCACGCCGAGGTAAAGCATGGCTGTGCTCATTGGCAGGCGCGAGATGAAGGAGCCAAAGAGCGTTTTGGCGATCAGCAGGCCGCCGACGATGATGCAGGCCAGTGTGAAGGTCGTCGGTTCGTTCATGGGCGGGCTCGCCGGCGCAAGGGGCGCTGCGGCCAGGCCTGCCGGGCCTCGGTCTGCTGCGTGGCGGGGTGCGTGGCCGGGTCAGGAAAAGCGCGGTGCGTCATGCCCAGAGCTTAAGCCAAGCGCGCAACGGGTTGATGCCGCACCGCGCCTTGCCACGGCCGGCACCGATGTGCCGCTGGGGGCTGTCTTGAAGGCGGAAAAAGTGGTAAAAAGTGCCGCTAGCCCAATTGATATGTGCGCCAGCAGCTATCAAAAACGTAGCGAGTCGGTAGCCCCGCGCAGGTCCGGCTACCAGTCCACCAGGCTCAGGCCGATGCTCAGCTTGGTGCGCTTTTGGTTGTAGTCCAGCAGGCTGTCGCCGTAGCCGTTGAAAAGCTGCACGTGGTAGCGCAGGCCGGTGTAGTTCGGCGCCGAGCCGGGGGCGATAAGCCAGTCGATGCGGGTCGAGCCGCGCGCCTGCCGGCGCAGCGAATGCAGCACCGTCAGCCCGAGTGAGTTGGTCTTGTTGATCTGCCAGCTCGCCGCCAGCTCGGCCCGCCCGATGTAGTTTTCGATACCCGGGTTGTCGTCGTCCTTCGTTTCAGGCAGCCGGTCCCAGATGCGGCCCTGCAGCCGCAGGCTTGAATCCGGGCCGAGTATCTTTTCCGCTGCGCCCATCAGGTAGACCCGGTTCCAGCTGCGCGACAGCGGCAACGACTGGCCGTTGGACTGGTGCACCAGCCCCAGGCCCGAAAGCCGGTAGTTCCAGCCGCCGGCCAGCGGAATCTGGTGCGCGTAGATGTAGATCAGCTCCGGCTCGTAGTCGTTGGCGCGGAACGGACGCGACAAGCCGGCATTGAAAAGCTGCCAGTAACTTTTCTGCGTGTAGGCAAACCAGAGCGAATCCTGGTTGCTATCGTCGCCTTCGCCGCGCTGCAGCAGGCCTTTGGCCAGCTTGGTCCGCACCGACAGCTGGATTTTGGTTTCATTGCGGCTGTACGACTGGGCGGGTGGCGGCGCCAGGCTGGCACCGGCCGACCCTGGCGCCGACGGCTGCACATTGACGCTGCTGGCCTTCACAAAGGCCAGCGAAAAGGGCCGGAAACCGCGAATCGCAAAGGTGTCGCAGTCGGTGCCGCGCTGCAGTTCCCAGAAGCGCGACAGCCCCGAATAGGCGTCGTTGCGGCAGCCAATCGGTTTGCCGTCGGGCGCCTCGGTGTTAAGCGATGGCAGCAGCAGCACCGGGGTGGCCGGCTGCCCGGTGGCCGGATTGGCCGGCGCGCGCGCGATTTCGGGCGGCGGCATGTTGCGCGGCACCTGGGATGTGGCCCAGTCCTGGAAGCATTTGAGCTGGGCGGCCGCCGGGCCCGTCATGGCCTGGCAAACCTGCCAGCCCAGGTTCGGCGGCACGCTTTCGGGGGCCACGGCGGTCGGTGCGGGCTGCGCATGCGCCACGCCACTGGCCAGTAGACTGGCCCAGAGCGGGTGTACCCGGCGCAGTCCCCGGGCAAGGCGGTGCGTCGAAGGAGGGCGGCGGCGGGAAAGCAGGGTTATCGGCATCATGGTGTCAACAAAAGAGGTAATCGACCGCACAGGCCCGAATCGCAGGCGTCAGCGGGCAGTGC
Organism: Polaromonas sp. 28-63-22; assembly: GCA_002256925.1. Lineage (GTDB taxonomy): Bacteria > Pseudomonadota > Gammaproteobacteria > Burkholderiales > Burkholderiaceae_C > Polaromonas. Next base: position 5,082 of record NCGI01000042.1, on the reverse strand, counting down.
GGAAAGGGGCCTGAAGGCATCGCCAGGGCTTCGGCAAGCCTTCGATCAACAAGAAGCAAGGCGTCAAGCAAGAATCGGTGCAGGTCAGCGTTGTCGGGTCAGCGTGAAGACGAGGTCGGGCGCATCGGGCTTGGCGCTGGCGCTGGTGTCTTTCCAGGTGCCACGAAACACCCTCCCACAGGAGCCTTCGACCATCTCGCCATTCCAGGTGCCGGTGATGCTGACGTTATCAGAAGACTCGTCCAGCAGCAGCATGCCTTCGTCAAGGTCGCCGGCCAGCGCGGCGCGGGCGGCGAGCCCGGTGCTGCCGGCCTGGCTGCCCGCGCCGCCGATGTCGCGGCTGACCACGCCCGCCAGACTGTCGGAAAACTCGGCATGCCGCTGCAGCCGCACGGTAGCCTGCGCAGGCAGGCCGGCCGGCGGGTTGTCAAAACGCGCGGTCCACAGGCCGAACAGCTGCGCGGCTTTCATCTGGTTCGCCGGCAGGCAGTCTTTTTGTAGGCTATTTTGGGCTTCAGCCCATGTAAATAGTGCGCAAGCAGCTATAAAAAACGTAGCGTTTCGAAGGTGCGGGCGGGTGAGCGGGAGTATGTTCATGCCGGGTGAAATTTTCAGTTTAGAGGCCTTGGCGGCCCAGTCTGTCACAAGAAGCAACCAGGCTGCCCACCTAGGCCGGCCGAACCGGCGCAGGCAGGTCCGCAGCGGCAGCCGCCGCGCGCGATGCGACCGATTTCTGGGCAAATTCTGCCCGCAGCGCCTTGAGTTTTTCACGCGGGTCTTCGCGCACCGTGGCCTGGTCCAGCGCCATTTCAGCGATGAAGCGGCTGGCCACGCCGGCCACCGTTTCGCGGCCTTTTTTGCGGCGGCGCAGCCAGTTCACGGCCAGCGTGCGCTGCGCGCGTGTGATGCCGACATACATCAGGCGGCGCTCTTCCTGCAGGCGCAGCGCGAGGTCTTCTTCACTGGTCTCGCCGCTTTTATCGTCCAGCTTGAAGGGCAGCAGGCCCTCGTTGACGCCGGCCAGCACCACATGCGGCCACTCGAGGCCCTTGGCGGCATGCAGGGTCGAAAGCGTCACCACGTTCTGGTCGCCTTCGCTCGCTTGAATAGTTGAAAGCAGCGCAATGGTCTGCACCACTTCCAGCATGGTTTTTGTTTCCTGCATGGTGCGGGCGCCCGCCACGTCGTCAATTTGGCCGCCGCAACGCTTGGCCATCCAGTCGCAAAACTCCATCACGTTGGTCCAGCGGGCGGCGGCGACTTTCTCGCTGTCTTCGCCCTCGTACAGATGCTTTTCGTAGTCGATTTCCTTCAGCCAGTCGTTCAAAAAAGAACGCGCGTCTTCCGCGCCGACGCAGCGCCGGGCGCGGTATTCCAGGTCGTTGATGGTGCGGCCGAATTCCTGCAGCGAGCCCACCGCCTTGGCCGGCAGGCTGGAACCCAGCGAGTTGCTGAACAGCGCTTCAAACAGACTGAGCCGGGACTGGTCGGCAAAGGTGCTCAGCGCGCCCAGCGTGGTGTGGCCGATGCCCCGCTTCGGGGTCTTGATGGCGCGGATGAACGCCGCGTTGTTGTCGTTGTTGCTAATGAGCACCATCCAGCTGCACAGGTCCTTGATTTCGGCACGGTCAAAAAAACTCTGCCCGCCCGAGACCTTGTACGGAATGTTCGCCTTGCGAAAGGCTTTTTCAAACGGCTTGGCCATGTGGTTGGCGCGGTACAGCACGCAAAAATCCTTCCACTCGCGGTACTGGCCGCCGGCCGCCTGCAGCGTGCCTTCGGCGCGCAGGCTCTGGATGCGGGCCACCACGCGCTCGGCCTCATGCTCTTCGCTGTCGCAGTCGACCACGCGCACCGGCTCACCCTGCGCTGGTCGAGCGGTAGTTCTGCTCCAGCTTCACCACCTTGAGGTTTGGGTAGTCCTGCGGCAGCTTTTTCAGGTTGTCGAGCGTGGCGCCGCGCCAGCCGTAAATCGACTGGTCGTCGTCGCCCACCGCTGTGAACCTGCCGCGCGGGCCGACCAGCAGTTTCAAAACCTCGTACTGCGTGGCGTTGGTGTCCTGGTATTCATCGACCAGCACATGGCCAAGGGCCGCCTGCCACTGGCTGCGCACCGCCTCGTGCTCGCGCAAGAGCTTCAGCGGCAGGCCGATCAGGTCGTCAAAGTCCACGCTCTGGTAGGCGCTCAGGCGCTCCTCGTAGCGCGCCATGATGCGGGCGATGACTCTTTCTTCATCGCCGCTGGCCTGCGCTTCGGCCTGCGCGGCATTGAAGCCGCTGTTTTTCCAGCGGCTGATGGTCCACTGCCATTGCCGCGCCGTTGCTGCGTCGGTGCTGCCGCCGGCGTCTTTCAAAATGCTGGTGACGTCGTCGCTGTCGAGAATCGAAAACTGCTTTTTAAGACCCAGCGCCGCGCCGTCCTGGCGCAGCATGCGCACGCCCAGCGCGTGAAAGGTGCAGATCACCACACCCTTGGCCTGTTTGCCGATCAGCGTTTTGGCGCGCTCGCGCATCTCGGCAGCGGCCTTGTTGGTGAAGGTGATCGCGGCGATCTGCTCGGGCTTCAGCCCCGACTGGATCAGCCGGCCGATCTTGTGCGTGATCACCCGCGTCTTGCCCGAGCCGGCACCGGCCAGCACCAGGCAGGGGCCGTGCAGGTAGTTGACGGCTTCCTGCTGGGCCAGGTTCAGGCCGGCGTTGACCAGGGCAGCTGCGGGAAAAGAGGAGGGGGGCGAAGACATGCGGGCAGGGGACAGGCGGGGAAGATGACGGCACGGAAGCGGCGAAAGAAGGTCGCCGCTGAATCAAGACAAGAGGCGCAGCAAGAATCATAGCCAGTCAGCGGTGCGCCAATTTTGGCGTGTACCGCTTCGGTGCCAGCACGCCGATTGCGCAATTGCTCGACGGTGCGCTGGTGGTGGTGTACCTGCTGTGCGCGCTGGTGATGGTGGCCTTCACGATGGCCGTCACGCTCGGCCGCGACCACGGGCGCATCGGCTGGAACGACGCTTCTTTCGGTGCGCTGGTGGCAGCTTTCCCGAATACCGGCTTCATGGGCGTGCCACTGCTGGTGGCGCTGCTGGGTGCGCAGGCGGCGGGGCCGGCGATTGTCACCATCGTGGTGGACCTGCTGGTCACCAGTTCGCTGTGCATTGCGCTGTCGCGGCTTGATTCGGCCGATATACAGAAAGCCCTGCGCGGTGTGGCCCTGAACCCGATGCCGTGGGCGATTGTGCTGGGCGCACTGGCCTCCTGGCTGCAGTGGAGCCTGCCGCAACCCGTGATGCAGACCGTCGGCCTGCTGGCCGATGCGGCCTCGCCGGTGGCGCTGTTCACCATCGGCGCCGTGCTGGCTCGCTCTCAAATGAATAGCACCTCGCGCACGCCCCTTGGGGACTACCTGCCGATAACACTGATCAAACTGGTCGTTCACCCGACCCTGTTGCTGGCGCTGGGACTCGCCGCCATCGCGCTGGGTTTGCCGCTCGACCCCTTCGCCCTGACGGTGGTGGTGCTGGTGGCCGCGCTGCCGAGCGCCAGCAATGTCGCCATCCTGGCCGAACGGCGTGCGCGGGGGCTTGCGTTGCGCGTCCTGGCCCCACGGCCACTAACGGCGCGCAACCACGCGGATCGGGATGGCCTTGAACGAAGGGCAGCCGTAGGTCTCAATGCTTTGCGCATCGACCGGGTAACTGCCGCAGCTGGTCAGTTTCCAGAACCAGTTGTTGTAGATCGAGCAATGGGAGTTGCCGTCAGCGCGCCAGTCGAGAAACACGCAACTGCGATTGACGCAGCAGCGGCCGCAGTGGGTGCAACTTCCTTCTATCGATGCCGCGCCGGAATCCTGTGGCGCCAGCTTGCGCTGCAGATTGCGGGACACCACGCGCGCCTGCGCCAGTCCACGCAAATGGCGCGCCGACCGGGCGACCGTGCCGCGGTAGTGCAGCAGGTAGTGCCCGCGACCGGAGAGCACGGCGCAGGCCCAGGGGGCCAACGGCAGCAGTACGGCCATGGCCGCCAGACAAGCGGCCTCGACACACAGTGAAAGTGTTTTGATCGGCAAGACACAAGTCCCGGTGATTGGGTTTGGTGTGCAAATCAGTCACTTGTACTACGCATGCGGATAACCCTGAACTTTCCTGCACCTGTTGTAGGGTCTCACCAGCCACGCAAAAACGATAGGTATCCCTGGTCGGGCACATCACCGCCCTTTTTAGCGGATGCTGACTGTGTGACTGTGAGGGGTTGAGATATCAGTGTTTTGACATCAAAAAATTGAATTGCTATCATTGCATTCAAATTTAACAGGTGATATCAATGTCTGCACTAACCGTAAGAAATCTGCCCGATGAAACCCATCGCGCCCTCAGGCTGCGGGCCGCGCAGCATGGCCGCAGCACCGAGGCCGAGGTGCGGCATATTCTTGAAAACGCCGTGCGCCCTGCATTCGGCATGGGTTCCGCTCTGGCCGCCATCGGACGCAGCTTGGGCGGCGTTGAGCTTGATCTGCAACGCGACCCGAGCCCGGTGCGGCCAGCGCAGTTCGAGTGATGATTGTTCTGGACACCAATGTCGTCTCCGAGCCGCTCAAACCCGCGCCGTCGCAAGCCGTGCTCGACTGGCTGGACCGTCAGGCGCCCGAAACGCTTTACCTCACCGCAGTGAGTCTTGCCGAACTGTTGGCCGGCATAGAAACCCTGCCGTCAGGCCGCCGTCGGCTGGAGCTGGAGCAAGCGTTTGCGCGGCAAATCCTCCCCTTGTTTGAGGGGCGAATTCTTTCGTTCGATGCCAAAGCTGCTGAGGCTTTCGGCAAGGTTCGCGCTGGTGCGCAGGCCGTTGGTAACACGATTGGTTTTGCGGATGGGGCGATTGCCGCGATTGCGGCAGCGCAAGGTTTTGCGCTGGCGACGCGAAATGTTCGGGATTTCAGGGGCAGTCGTATTGAACTGATCAATCCTTGGGACTGAGTTAGTCACGTGTGAAAAGCTGACGGACAACTTGCTTATCTTGCATCGTGGTAATTGTTATCTGACCCCAATTACTCGCTCTACACTTGGTAATCCAATTGGCGGGATAGCAGGT
>NCGI01000306.1 GCA_002256925.1 Polaromonas sp. 28-63-22 | reverse complement strand
GACAGGCCCAGGATGGCGACTTCAGGCGCATTGATGATGGGTGTGAAATGCGTGCCGCCAATGCCGCCGAGCGAGCTGATGGACATGCAGCCGCCGGTCATGTCGGCAGCGCCCAGCTTGCCGTCGCGGGCCTTTTTGGCAAGGTCGCCCATTTCCTGGCTGATCTGCAGCACACCCTTTTTGTCGGCGTCGCGCAGCACCGGCACCATCAGGCCGTTGGGCGTATCGGCAGCAAAGCCGATGTGAAAGTACTGCTTGTAAACCAGTTGATCGCCGTCCAGGCTGGTGTTGAATTCAGGGAATTTCTTCAGCGCCGAAACCACCGCCTTGATGACAAACGCCAGCATCGTGACCTTGATGCCCGACTTTTCGTTTTCCTTGTTGGTGGACACGCGAAAGGCTTCGAGCGCGGTGATGTCAGCCTCGTCATTGTTGGTGACGTGCGGAATCATCACCCAGTTGCGGTGCAGGTTGGCGCCGCTGATCTTCTTGATGCGCGGCAGGTCCTTGCGCTCGATGGCGCCGAACTTGGTGAAGTCCACCTTCGGCCACGGCAGCAGGTCAAGGCCGCCGCCCTGGCCCGCGCCACCGCTGGCCGCCGGTGCTTTGGCGCTCTGGGCCTGCGTGCGGGCGTCGCCAGCCATCACGGCTTTGGTGAAGGCCTGCACGTCATCGAGCGTGATGCGGCCCTTGGGGCCCTGGCCCTTGACTTCAGCCAGCGGCACGCCCAGCTCGCGCGCGAACTTGCGCACGGACGGGGACGCATGCGGCAGGCTGGCGGTGGGGGCTGCCGTGGGGTCGTGGCGGGCGGCGGGTGCGGGTGCCGGGGAACCCTCACCCCTGCCCTCTCCCGCTGCTGCGGGAGAGGGAGAAGGAGCGGACGCGTCAGCGGGTTTTGCTCCCTCGCCCCTTTGGGGAGAGGCTTGGCCTGTCCTGAGCTCGTCGAAGGAGGGTGAGGGGCTGACCGCGCCGGGCGTTCCTTCCAGAATAGCCAACAGATCCCCGATATTGACCACATCGCCGATCTTGACTTTCAACGCCTTGAGCACGCCCGCGCCAGACGACGGAATCTCCATCGAGGCCTTGTCCGATTCGACCGTGATCAGCGACTGCTCGGCCTTGATGGCATCGCCAACCTTGACCAGCACCTCGATGACCGACACATCCTTGAAGTCGCCGATGTCGGGGACGCGCACCTCGACCACACCGCCGCCGGCCGCCGGTTGCGGGGCAGCGGGCGGTGCCGCGGGTGGTGCGGCAGTCGCTATCGATTTGGTAGCTGCTGGCGCAGGTGCTGCCTGGGCCGGAGCCACTTTTGACTCTGAAACAGACGCTGCATCGGCGCTTTCGAGCGTCAACACCACCGAGCCCTGCTTGACCTTGTCGCCCAGCTTGATCCTGATGTCCTTGACCACACCGGCCTGGCTGGACGGAATTTCCATCGATGCCTTGTCGGACTCCACCGTGATCAGCGACTGCTCGGCCTTGACGCTGTCGCCGGGCTTGACCAGTAACTCGATGACGGTGACTTCGTCGAAATCGCCAATGTCGGGAATCTGAATATCGATTGTTGCCATGGTGAAAGTCGCCTCAAGCGTAGAGAGGATTGATCTTGTCGGCTTGAATGCCGTACTTCTTGATGGCCTCAAGCACTTTGGCCGCCGGCACCGTGCCTTCTTCGCTGAGGGCTTTCAAAGCCGCCACCACGATGTAGTGGCGGTTGATCTCGAAGTGCTCGCGCAGCTTGCTGCGGAAGTCGCTGCGGCCAAAACCGTCGGTGCCGAGCACCTTGAAAGTGCGGCCCTTGGGAATGAAGGAGCGAATCTGCTCGGCGTAGGCTTTCATGTAGTCGGTCGATGCGACCACCGGCCCGGTGTGCTTGTCAAGCTGCTGGCCAACAAAGGGCACACGCGGCTTCTCAAGCGGGTGCAGCAGGTTCCAGCGCTCGGCGTCCTGGCCGTCGCGTGCCAGTTCGTTGAAGCTGGGGCAGCTCCAGACGTTGGCGGCAACGCCCCAGTCTTTTTCGAGCAATTCCTGGGCCGCAATCGACTCACGCAGGATGGTGCCTGAGCCCAGCAACTGGACGCGTGGGGTCAGTTTCTTGCCTTCCTTGCACAAATACATCCCTTTGATGATCTGCTCTTCGGTGCCGGGTGTCAGGCCGGGCATGGCATAGTTTTCGTTCAGCAGCGTGAGGTAGAAATACACGTTGTCCTGCTTTTCCACCATGCGCTTGAGGCCGTGGTGAAGAATGACGCCGACTTCATGCGCAAAGGTCGGGTCGTAGCTGATGCAGTTGGGAATCGTGCCGGCCATGATGTGGCTGTGGCCGTCTTCGTGCTGCAGGCCTTCGCCATTGAGCGTGGTGCGGCCCGAGGT
>NCGI01000305.1 GCA_002256925.1 Polaromonas sp. 28-63-22 | reverse complement strand
ACGGCAAAGCGCACGATGTCATGCACGGTGATGAAGTACATCTCGTAGTTAAGCTCTTCAATCAGGCCCAGCTCGTGGTGGAGCTGCGTCTGGATTTTTTCAGGCACGCCGCCGGGGTAGCGCTGCTGCGCACCCTCGGCGGTGAGCCGGCGCAGGCATTGCGCGGGGGTTTCGGCCCTGGGCACGATGTCCTGCGCCGGGTAGCGGTACAGGGCGCGAATTTCATCGAGGCTGAAACGGCAGCGCGCCGCCACGTCCAGCGTGGCACGCATCAGGTCGGCCGGATAAATGTCGGCCAGGCGCATGCGCGGGCGCAGGTGCGCTTCGGCGTTGGCCTGCAGCGCAAAGCCGCAGGCATGCACCGTCCGGCCCAGGCCGATGGCGGTCATCACGTCGTGCAGCGGCTTGCGGGAGCGCACATGCATCTGCACGTTGCCCGCAGCCACCAGACGAACGCCTGTCTGCCGCGCAAGGCCGCGAAGCTGCTGCAGGCGCAGTGCGTCGTCGAGTTCCTGCAAAAGCTCCACAGCGAGCCATGCATGCAAGCCAAAAAGGCCTATGGCCCAATCAATATGTGCGCCAAGCGCTTCTGTATTGATAGCGCCTGGCAGCGGCGCCAGCAAAATTTCACAGTCGGCAAGCTGCGCAAAATGGCTCTCGCCGATGGCCACGCGGTAGCTGCCTTTTTCGATGAGGTCGCCAGCCTGCCGGGCCGCCGTGATGAATTCGCACAGGTTGCCCCAGCCGTCGGCGTTGTGCGGCAGCACGACGATGCGCAAAGCGTCGTCGCCGGCCTGCACCAGAAACTCGGCACCCGGCAGCAGCTTGAGCCCGCATTTTTTGGCTTCGACATGCGCGCGCACCACACCGGCAACCGAGCATTCGTCGGTGATGGCCAACGCGGCGTAGCCCAGGCTGTGGGCGCGCGCGACCAGTTCTTCGGCATGCGAGGCGCCGCGCTGAAAGCTGAAATTGCTGAGCGCGTGCAGTTCGGCGTAGTCGGGGAGCTGGTAGGCGGGGTTCATGGAGATTGACAGGTTGTCGAATCAGGTGACCTGGATAGTGCAGCAACAGCCTTCACCGCAGAGGCGCAGAGAACGCAGAGAGGCAAAGTCAGAGAGGGAAAAGTCAATAAAGTTAAAGAAGTCAAAAAGCAAATGACTGCCTCTGCGAGCCTCTGCGTTCTCTGCGCCTCTGCGGTGAAATGCCTTCTGTCTTCTGCTTTCTGGCACCCAATCCACGTCACGCAAAAAAACCATGCAAGTACCACGCGCGGAGCTGCGACGTAGCCGCCGGCGCCACCGCCAGGCGTTCGCTGTAGATCCACAGCAAAGCGCCCTGCTGGCTGCGGTAAATAAAGTAGTCGCGAATGGCAGGCGGCTTGTCGGCTATGGGGGTTGTAGGGGCTGTATTGGCTGCGTGGCCTGCGGCAGGTGGGCTCATCAGCCAGCCCGTGGCTTCCAGCCGCTGCGGCCCGGCCAGCCGCAGCAGCTTGCCCTGGTAAACCGGGCTGTTGCCGAACGTGGCCAGAGGCATCGGCTCGGCCAGCAGCCAGCTGGGGTACAGCGCATCGATCCTGGCCGCTGGCGAATCAAGCGCCGTGGTTTTTGACCGTTTTTTAGTATGTTTCAGGCATCCAGCCCAATCAGTACGTGCGCGGGCAGCTATCGATTTAATAGCGGCCGGCATCACGCTGCGGGCCGGCGTCCAGCGCTGCATCTGCTCGGGCCGGTGGTCGGCCAGCGGCTGCCAGGCCAGCACATGGTCCTCGCCGAGCCGTGCGCTCAGGCGCTCGATCAGCTCGACCGCGCTGTCGCCCTGCAGGCGTGCCTGCATCAACAGGCTGCCGGTGGCGGCGGCTGAATCGACGAGCTTTTCAGTTGCCAGCGATTGCAGCGTGAGGCTGTGCACGGGTGCCGGCAGGGTCTGCTGCGCCAGGCGTTCAGACACCAGCCGCGCCACGTGCCGCAGGTCTTGCGCGGGGTTGGCGGTGCGGATTTCCAGCTCGCCGGTGGGCGGTACATCGCGCCGTTTGTCGAGATGCCAGATCAGTTTGAGCGCACTGAGCCCGCTTTGCCGGCCCAGCAGCCAGGCCTGCAGATGCACCAGCAGCCGTTCGGCGCCCGCCATCAGTGCGGGGGCGTGCGTCACCAGCGCGTCCAGCTCGATTTTTTCATCGAACTGTTCGGCAAGCGTCAGCCATTCGTAATGGTCCGGGACGCTGCCGCGTGCCCGGTCGAGCGCCTCCAGTAGCGGCGCGCCGAAGCGCCGCGCCACGCCGTCGCGCGGCAGGCGGAGCAAATCATCCCAGTTGCGGCAACCGGTGCGCTGCAGCACGCCCAAGTGCGGGCGCGCGGCGCTCAGCGTGTGCATGGGCAGGTCG
>NCGI01000304.1 GCA_002256925.1 Polaromonas sp. 28-63-22 | reverse complement strand
CAGCCAGCGGCTGCGCCCTGCCAGTCCACGGGTGGCGGCGGCCATGATGCCGACGAACAGCGCCGCTTCCAGCGTTTCACGAAATACGATGATGGCAGTGCCGAACATGGTGGGCTCCGGTTCCGGGATTTATTGAAAGCGACAGCAGGTCACTCGGCAATCACCACGCCTTTGGCCGTGGCTTCGTTGTATTCGCCGGCGAAGGTGTAGCGCCCCGGCTTCAACGGGCCGACAAACAGCGTGGCTTTGGCGCCGGGCGGGATGATCTTTTCACGGTTCAGGTCGTGGCTTTCAAACTCTTCGGCCGTGCTGTCCTGGTTGTGCACCACCAGCTTGACGCGCTGCCCGGCGGGTACCTTGACCTCGGCGGGCTCAAAGCGATGGTTCTTGATGACAAGCAGCAGTTCGGGCTCCGCGCTCAGCGCGGGCGCAGCGACCAGGCTGGCGGCGATCAGCGCGCCGGCCAGCTTCAGTACGGGGGAGCGGAGGATGTTCATGATGAGAGCCTTGTTGGGTGCCTGCGGCGCGGATTGCCACCGTGCAAGCGAAAACTGGATGTCTAAATGTTAATGCGAACAATTCTCATTGTCAACAAAACCTTTGAAACATCAGGTCACTATGGCGGCAGGGGCAGGGGGCAGGCGGCGCGCAGGCTGGCCGCCTTTCAGACGAAGGCAGCAGGAAGGCATCGCGTGACAAGGCGCAGCAAGGAAGGCCTTGGCCCGCTACCGGGGGCGGTCCAAGCGCGCGGACCGGAGCCCGGCCGATTTACAACGGGTGTTCGGTGTAGAACTTGCCGCCGTGAAACAGCAGCGGCGCGGCGCCCTTGCGGTGGCTGCAGCGCTCGACCTCGCCGACAAAAATCACGTGGTCGCCTTCCTGGTAGCGGCTGCGGTTGAAGCATTCAAAACTGGCGGCCGCGCCACTGATCAGCGGCGCGCCGCAGGCGCCGTCGGTGAAAGCAACGCCGGCCCAGCGGTCTTCGCGGCGGCTGGCAAAGCGTTCGGCCAGCGCTTTCTGGTCAGCTGCCAGCACGTTGATGGCGTAGTGGGTGCCCGCGCTGAGCGCCGGCAGCGAACCGGCGACCTGCGCCAGGCTCCACAGCACCAGCGGCGGGTCGAGTGACAGCGAGTTGAAGGAGTTGGCCGTCAGGCCCAGCAGCGCGCCGGCCGGCGTGCGCGCCGTGACGATGGTCACGCCGGTGGCAAACATGGCCAGCGAGGCCCGGAATTCCTTTTCCGAAAAGTCCGGCTGGCCGGCTTGCTGACGGGAGGCGGGAAGCGACATAGACACCTGGTTGAACCGATGCACTGCGTATTCACCGGGCGATGCGGGATGGCGCGCCGGGCCAGGCAGTGAGTCTGCATTTTGCCTCACCCCCTGCCACCCGGGCGGCCCGCGCCCGCTCGTTAAACTAGTTCGCATGCGCCGCCTTCTCATCGCCCCCCTGCTTTTCACCCTTGTGCTGACGACTTTCAGCAGTCAGGCGGCCAGTCCCTGCGCCGAGTTCTCACTGCGGCTGCCCAACGTCAAACGCGCGCTCTGCGAAGCGGCCCGGCTGCAGCCTTCGGCGGCCAAATCGGTGCGCGGGCAGACGCTGTGGGTGCGCGACATCAAGCCGCTCAACCCCAACCTGCGGGTGCTGGTGGTGGGCGCCATCCATGGCGACGAGCCCTCGGCCGGTGCTGTGGCGCTGCACTGGATTGGCCTGGCGCTTGATGCGCCGGTGGACACGCCGCAGGTCGTGCACTGGCGCTTCGTGCCGGTGCTCAACCCCGACGGCGTGCTCAGCCATCCGGCGCGCCGCGTCAATGCCAACGGCGTGGACCTGAACCGCAATTTCCCGACGCCGAACTGGGACCGCGATGCCGATGCCTACTGGCAGCGGCGCACCGGCAAAGACCCGCGCCGCTGGCCCGGCCCCAAGCCGCTGTCCGAGCCCGAATCGCAGTTTTTGCAGCAGCAGATCCAGAGCTTCCAGCCCGATCTGATCGTCAGCATCCACGCACCGTATGGCGTGCTCGACTTCGACGGCCCGTCGGTGCCGCCGTCCCGCCTCGGTCGCCTCTACCTCGACCAGCTCGGCATTTTCCCGGGCTCGCTCGGCAACTACGGCGGCGTGCACAAGGGCGTGCCGGTCGTCACCATCGAGCTGCCCAACGCCATGCGCACCCCGCTCGACGCCGAAATGCGGCAGATGTGGCTCGATCTGCTGCGCTGGACCAGCGAACGCATAGGCCCCAGGCCAGGGCAGCTCCCGCGCACGCCGTGAGGCTGGTCGCGGCGCCTGCAACCGTGCGCCTAGTGTGGTGTTGCATGCTTGACGGTACAAATAAAACTGATGGATTTTTGTTCAGGGCAAGGCGTAAACCACAGCAATAGTTCCACTATTGCGAG
>NCGI01000303.1 GCA_002256925.1 Polaromonas sp. 28-63-22 | reverse complement strand
TCGCTGCAGCGCCACGTCGGTCGGGCCGCCAGCGGCACGGTCCGGCTCAGGCAGGTTTTCAGCTGGCTGTCGATGGGACCGGCGATCTCCAATTTCCTCGGTCCGTTCACAGCCGGTCTGCTGATTGACCATGCCGGTAGCGTCCCGGGCGGCCTGACGGGTTACCGCGCTGCGTTTTTCCTGATGGCGTTGCTGCCCCTCATCACGTGGTTCCTCGTGCGCTTCACCCGCGAGCTGCCGCCCGTCAACGTGGCCAGCGCGGGTGCGCGACCGAAGGCGTGGGACCTGCTGCGCGAGCCGCTGTTTCGACGGCTCATGCTGGTGAACTGGTTTTTGTCGTCCTGCTGGGACGTGCATACCTTCGTGGTGCCCGTGTTGGGCTTTGAACGTGGGCTGAGCGCGTCAAGTATCGGCAGCATCCTGGGCGCGTTCGCCCTCGCGGCCGCTGCCATTCGCCTGGCGATGCCTTTGATGGCAGCGCATCTGCGTGAGTGGAAGGTGCTGGCCGGCTCGATGCTGATCACAGCGGCCCTGTTCGGGATCTACCCCTTCATGCGGTCGGCGTTGACGATGGGGACGATCTCGGTCCTGCTGGGTTTTTCACTCGGCGCGGTGCAGCCGATGATCATGAGCCTGCTTCACCAGATCACGCCCGAGGCGCGCCATGGCGAAGCGCTGGGCCTGCGGCTGATGGCCATCAATGCATCGAGCGTGGTGATGCCCATGCTTTTTGGCTCTGCGGGTGCCCTGGTGGGTGTGGCAGCCGTGTTCTGGGCCACCGGTGCGATTGTGGGTCTGGGCTCCATGGCCGCCTGGCTGCTCAAGCAAAATCTCGGACCTCCAGCGTCCAACCGGGCAGGTCCACAGTAACGGAACCTGCGGGCTCCACGCTCCCTAGAGCTGGTAAAACTTCCTGATCACGTCCCAGGCGACTTGCGGGTCATCGACATACTCAAACAGCTTCAGGTCGCCTGGCGAAATGGCGCCTTCTTCGACCAGTACATCAAAATTGACCAGTCGCTTCCAGTAGTCGGAACCAAAAAGAATGATGGGCACCGGCTTGGCTTTGCCGGTCTGCACCAGTGTGATGACCTCGAACAATTCATCGAGCGTGCCAAAGCCGCCGGGGAACGCGACCAGCGCCTTGGCGCGCATCATGAAATGCATTTTGCGCAAGGCGAAGTAATGAAACTTGAAATTGAGGGAAGGCGACACGTAAGGGTTGCCCGACTGCTCATGCGGCAGCACGATGTTGAGGCCCACGGTGGGTGCGCCCATTTCCTGCGCGCCGCGATTGGCCGCTTCCATGATGCCGGGGCCGCCGCCGGTGCAGATGAATAGCTGCTCGGTGAGCGGCCTCGGATTGCTGTGACCTGCCACCAGACGCGCGAAGAGCCGCGCCTGATCGTAGTAATGCGCGTTGCGCATGTGGCGCTGGGCCACCCGCATGGCGTCTTGGGCAACCTCCAGGTCACGCGCTGCGGCGTCGCCGGAAGCCGTTGACCGCGCAAGCTGCGCAAGGTTGGCCTCCGCTGCTTTCAATGCCGCGCTGGCCTGTTCCGGTGCGGGAAAGCGTGCGCTGCCAAACACCACCACGGTGCTTTCGATGCCTTGTTCGTGCTGACCGAGATCAGGCTTGAGCATTTCCAGCTGAAACCGGATACCCCGTGTTTCACGTCGCAACAAAAACTCGGGATCGGCAAACGCGAGGCGGTAGGCGTCGCTGTCGAGCGGTGCGGCGTCGCGGGCATGGGCTTGCAATTCGGCCCAGGCGTGGGCAAGGCGGCTACCGGATAAGTCTTGGGTTTGGTCCATGCGTCATTGTCAACGATTGGGCGCGATGGAGCGTGGGGCCATGGGGAGGGAACGTTGCAGGCCAGGGTCTCCGGCCCGTCTCTGGATTGCGTCCATAAAAAAAGGCTCCGGAAGGAGCCTTTTCGAGGAATGGGCGGAAGGCCTGTGCCCCTAGACCCTCAGATCCTCAGACCCGTTTGCGGTACTCGCCGGTGCGGGTGTCGATTTCAACCACATCGCCTTGCGCGACAAAAATGGGCACGCCAATCTCAAACCCGGTCGATATTTTGGCCGGCTTGAGAACCTTGCCTGATGTGTCGCCCTTGACGGCAGGCTCGGTCCAGGTGATTTCGCGGTTGACGCTGGTCGGCACCTCGACAGAAATTGCCTTGCCGTCATAGAAAACGACTTCGAGCTCCATGCCGTCCTGAAGGTAGTTCAGTGAATCGCCCATGTTCTCGGCTTCCACCTCATACTGGTTGTATTCGGAATCCATGCAGATGTACATCGGGTCGGCGAAATAGGAATAGGTGCATTCCTTTTTGTCCAGCATGACCTGGTCAATCTTGTCATCGGCCTTGAAAACCTGCTCGGTGCCGAAGCTGCCAATCAGGCTT
>NCGI01000041.1 GCA_002256925.1 Polaromonas sp. 28-63-22 | reverse complement strand
CCGGCGCACTACGTGGTGGTGCTGGTGGCGCCCGGTGGCAATGCGCCGGGCTGGGTGGTGCAGGCCAGCGGCGCACAGCCACTCAGCCTGATCCCGGTCGGTCAGGCGTCGGTGCCGGCCGACAAGACCCTGCAATTCTGGACCAAGGGCGAAACCTGGGCGGCGCCGGTGTCGCTGGGCCTCGTCAAGCCGGGCGAAACCGTCAAGGTGCCGCTCGACAAGCTGCCGCCGCTGCAGCCCAACCAGCTGTTCGAGCTGACGCTGGAGCCGCCGGGCGGTTCGCCCACCGGCCGGCCCACCGGTCCGATCCAGTTCATCGGGCGGGCGGTGAAGGTGGTCTGAGGGTTGCGCGCTCGCAAGGGGTCGGCGCGGGCGACCTGCCGCGTTCAGGTGGAAGGTGCAATGCCTACTCGCCGGCCTGCAGGCGCGTCGGCTGGCGCTTTTCAATCGCCCACTTCAACAGCGCTGCGCTGCGGAAAACACCGTGTGCAAACTTGCCATAAGGCAGCGTCAGAAAGAGCGCCATCACCACGCCCAGATGAACCGCCAGCAGCCAGCCCATGGCCGTGGTGTCGCGCCAGGCGAGCAGGGCCAGGCCGGTCAGGCTGGTGAAAAACAGCAGTGCGATGAAGCCGCGATCCATCGGTTGTTGCGCGGCATCGCCGTGCAGCGGGTGCCGGCGCAGGTTCAGCCACAACAGGCCCGCCGGCCCCAGCAGCAGTCCGAGGCCGCCCACCGTGCCCAGCAGCACCGGCAGGCTGGCAAGGCTGTAGGGCGCCTGCCAGCCGAAGGCGTAGTGATAAATCGTCGCCACGCTGGTGGCTGCAAAGCACAGCATGAAACCGTAAAACGTCAGGTGGTGAAAGCGCCGCCGCGCCAGCGTGAAGGCATCGTCGGCTTCGTTGCAGCCTTCGCCATGCCCGCCGTCGAGGTATTTCAGCCGCAGCGCGTTGCCGGTGGCCTCCCGCACCGCCGCGCCCGACGCCGCGCCGGGCGCCACGTCGTGCCAGAACCGGCGCACGCCCAGCCCGAGGGCCAGCGCAGCAAACAGGAAGACCGGCGCGAACATCAGCACCAGCAGGTTGTGCGGAAAGATGGCGTAGAAGTTGCCGGCCAGGGGCGGGTGCGACAGCGTGCCGTTACGCACAAGAGCCAGCACCAGGAACAGCGCCAGGCCGGCCGCCAGCGCCAGCGCCAGCGTCAGGCCGTTGCGCCGGTACAGCGCGCCCAGCGCCGGCGGCCAGGCGTAATCGGCATAGGTCTGGCCGCGCACCTGCGCCGTGGCCTGCGGCACATTGACGGCAAATTCGTGCGGCGGCGCGTACTGGCAGGCGTGCAGACAGGCGCCGCAGTTGTGGCACAGGTTGGCCAGGTAGTGAATGTCGGCCTTGCCGAATTCAAGCCGCCGTGTCATGGCCGGAAACACCGCGCAAAAGCCTTCGCAGTAGCGACAGGCATTGCAGATCTGCAGCTGCCGGCCGACTTCGGTTTCGAAGCGTGTGAGCGGCGCCGTGCCGGTGGCCAGGGCGCAGGCTTCGCGCGTGAGGGCTTCAAGCTGGTGCAAAAGTCGCTCCTGATTTCATAGCTGCTCGCGCAGATTCCACGCCGGCTATACGGCCAAAAGCTGTTCCAATGGTCATGCCGACGCCGGCCGTGTAGCCCTTGCCCAGCACGTTGCCGGCCATGATCTCTCCGGCGGCAAACAGGTTGGGGCTGGGCTGGCCGCCAAAGCGTACCGCCGTGTCTTCGTGGACCTTCATGCCCAGGTAGGTGAAGGTGATGCCGGGTTTCAGCGCATAGCCGTAATACGGTGCGGTATCAATCGGCCGCGCCCAGTGGGTTTTGGCGGGGCTCAGGCCTTCGGTGTGGCAATCGTCCAGCACCGCGTGGTCAAAGGTGCCTTCGCGGCAGGCTGCGTTGTAGTCACGGATCGTCTTCACGAAGGCCTGCGCATCAAGACCGAGCTGGCGCGCCAGTTGCTCCAGCGAATCGGCTTTTTCGCCCGGAAACACCGGCGGCATGAAGCGCCCGACGGCTTTCGCATCGATCACTGAGTAGCCCACCTGACCGGGCTGCTGCGCCACCAGCCGGCCCCAGATCGCGTAGCGCTTGGGCCAGAAGTCTTCGCCCTCGTCATAAAAGCGTTCAGCGTTCTGGTTGACGACCACACCCAGCGACACACAATCCACACGGGTGCAGATGCCGCCGTCATAGAGCGGCGCCCGCGCGTCGATGGCCACGCAATGGCTTTGCGTCGGGTCGCCCACGGTGTCGGCGCCCTGCGCGATCAGGTCTTTCAGCAGCACGCCCATGTTGAAGCGGGTGCCGCGAATGGCGAACTGGTCGGCCGGCCATTGCCCGGCCTCGTTTTGGCCCCAGGCTTCGCGCATCCAGTCGAGATTGGATTCGAAGCCACCGCTGGCCACCACGCAGGCCCGCGCTTCGATGCGTTCGCCGCCCGCATGCGCGGCAACAAAACGGCCGCGGTCCAGTTCCAGCCGGTCCACCGGCGTTTCATAGCGGATTTTCACGCCCAGGCGCTCGGCGCTGCGGTAGTAGGCGTTCATCAGCGCCTTGCCGCCACCCATGAAAAACGCGTTGGTGCGCGACAGGTGCAGCGTGCCCGACAGCGAGGGCTGAAAGCGCACGCCGTGCTTGTGCATCCAGCCCCGGCAGTTCGACGAATGACGGATCGCCAGCCGGGCCATGGGCTCGTTCGTCTGGCCGCCAGTGACTTTCAGCAGGTCCTGCCAGAACTCCTCTTCGGGATAGGCGTCGGTGAGCACGTCCTGCGGTGCGTCGTGCATGCAGCGCAGGTTGCGTGTGTGGCCCGAATTGCCGCCACGCCACGCACGCGGCGCGGCTTCCAGCACCAGCACGGAAGCGCCGGCTTCGCGCGCCATGAGCGCCGCGCACAGCGCCGCGTTTCCGCCCCCAATGACCAGGACATCAAGCATGAAAACCCCGCGCCTGCTTCAGTCGGCGTGAATGCCGGCGCGCCTGACGATGTCGCTCCAGACTTTCTGCTCGCCAGCGATGAACGCTGCAAATTCACTCGACGGCCCGCCGCCGCCCACGGCGTTGTCGGCGGCAAAGCGCGTCGTCACCGCCGAGGACTTGAGCGCCTTGAGCGACTCTTCCTGCAGGTGCTTGACGACATCGGCCGGCGTGCCGGCGGGCGCCAAAATGCCGTACCACTGCGACGTTTCGAAGTTCTTGAAACCCATTTCAGCCACCGTGGGCACATCCGGCAGGCCCGAGATGCGCTGGGGCGTGCCGACGGCAATCGCACGCAGCTTGCCGCTCTTGATGTGCGCGCTCAGGGCTGGCAGGCCGGCCGATGACGCCTGCGTGCGGCCCGCCAGCAGATCGGTCAGTTGCGGCCCGGTGCCCCGGTAGGGAATGTGCGTGATGAACATGCCGGTCACCAGTTTGAGGTACTCCATCGCCAGATGACCGGCGCTGGCATTGCCAGCCGAGCCGTAGTTGAGCTGACCCGGATTTTTCTTCACGTAGGCCACGAACTCCTGGAAGTTTTTGGCCGGCACATCCGGGTGAATCACAAACACGTTGGGCACCTTGGCCAGCAGCGTCACCGGAATGAAGTCCTTGTTGACGTCATAGGGCTGGTTTTTCAGCATGTACGGGTTCACCGCCAGCGTGCCGACATGGCCCAGAATGATGGTGTGACCATCGGGCGTGGCCTTGGCGACTTCCTGCATGGCCAGCACGCCGGCGCCGCCCGGCTTGTTCTCGACATACACGCTCTGGCCCAGCTGCTTGCTCAACTCGGCGGCGACCGAACGCGCCACGATCTCTGACGTGCCGCCCGGCGCAAACGGCACCACGAAGCGGATCGGTTTCGTCGGCCAGGCAGACTGCGCCATGGCGGGAAAAGCCATGGCCGCGGCGCTCACGCCGGCAACCTGCAGCAGCGTGCGCCGCGACCCTGAAAAGTCATGCATGTCTTGTCTCCTGGTACCGTCGGACGGCACGTCTTGGGTTGATCAACAGCCCCAAGTTTAGAGCTGATTGTTCGCCGGACGCCCGGCGCTGCCGGCGCGTGGTCAAATATTGCGCTTGATACGCTCGCCACCTCCCCGATCCATGCACCAACCGCTGCCCCTCGCACCCATCACCGAAGACACGCACGACGTGCTGATCGACCTGATCTACGCGGGCAGCGACAACTTCACCGGCCAGGTGATCTACGAGCATGCGCTGTGCTTTTTGCATCCGCAGGCCGAAGCCTGCCTGCGCAGGGCCATCGGTGCGGCCCGGGGATTCGGCCTGAAGCTCAAGGTGTTCGATGCCTTCCGGCCCCAGGAAGCGCAGGAGGCGCTGTGGGCGGTGGCCCCCAACCCGGGTTATGTGGCCGACCCGGCCAAGGGCTCCAACCACACACGCGGCGTGGCCGTGGACCTGACGCTGGTGCGAGGCGACGGCGAAGTGCTCGACATGGGCACGCCGGTCGATACGATGACCCCGGCGTCGCATCACTTTTATGCGGGTCACGCGGCGCCGGTTCAGGTCAACCGCATGCTGCTCCTGACCATCATGCTGGAAGCCGGTTTCGTGCACCATCCCAACGAATGGTGGCATTACCAGTTGCCTGATGCGAACCAGTTTCCGTTGATCGACAGCCAGGCCTGGCTGCACTGTGTCGCGCGGCGGCACGAAGCGCCCGGCCCACGCGCGGCCTGAAGCGCCGCCGCACAAACGGCGTCAGACGCCCGGCGTGGAGACCGGAGCAGGCGGGGCCGGTGGCGATGGTTCGGGCGTGGCCGGCCCGGTCAGCTCGGCCCGCGTGACGGGCAGGAACTGCGGATAGTCGCGCTGCATGAAATCAACCAGCGCCTCGCGCACCTTGCAGCGCAAATCCCAGTTCAGGCTGGAGGTGGCCGACGTCACCAGCAGCCGCAGCTGCATGCCGCGTTCGCCGGCTTCGGTCACCTGAAGCAGGCACAGGCGCTTGTCCCATTCCGGTGCCGCCTCGCAGGTGCGCAGCGCCGCTTCGCGCAGCGGCGCCAGCGGCATGCGGTAGTCCACCCACATGAAGACGGTGCCGATGATGTGGGCGCTCTTGCGGGTCCAGTTTTCGAACGGATTTTCAATGAACCACTGCAGCGGAATGATCAGGCGCCGCTCGTCCCAGATCTTCAGCACCACATAGGTGCCGGTGATTTCCTCGACCCGCCCCCATTCGCCCTGCACGATGAGCACATCGTCAATACGCATCGGCTGCGCCAGCGCCAGCTGCAGCCCGGCAATCAGGTTGCTGAACACCGGCCGTGCGGCAATACCCGCGACGATGCCGATCACGCCCGCCGATGCCAGCAGGCTGGCGCCCAGTTGCCGGGCGCCGGGAAAGGTCATCAGCATCATTGACAGGCCCGCCACCACCACCATGAAGCTCACGGTGCGGGCGAGCAGCCGGGTCTGCGTGTGCACACGCCGCGCGTTGAGGTTGTCCTCGACATCGACCGGATGCTGCGCGACGATGCCCTGCGCCACCCCGCTCACGGCGCGTTGCACCAGCCAGGTCAGCCCGGCCAGCAGCAGCAGCGCATTGCCGTGGCGAATCGTCGAGATGAAGGGCAGCGTGTGGGACGCCGCCTGCCAGACCACCTGCAGCCCCAGCACCGGCAGCACCAGCCGGGCCGGCCGCCAGCATCTGCGCGCTACGGCGCTGGAGACCGGATGGTTGCGCGAGATCCGCCAGATGATCGCCGCCCCCACGCGGTGCACGATCAGGGCGGCGATGACGACGATCACGGCGGCGATCAACACGCGCCATGACGATGTTTCCAGCAAACCCAGCAGTTTTTGAAATTCCATGCGTGTGTAGGGCCAGTCTGCGATCAGTCTGCGATCAGTTTGGGTCCGGTTGTCAGCCGGCCGCGCGCGGTTTGACCAGCGCGGCCGCCTTCTTGGCGTTGCGGCGGGCTACCTCGACATCGGCATCAAACGCCAGTGCCACGCCCATGCGGCGCTTGACGAGACTCTCGGGTTTGCCGAACAGGCGGATGTCGCTGTTGGGCACGCGCAGCGCTTCGGCCACGCCGTCAAACACGATGCCTGTCGCATCGACACCGCCGTAAATGACCGCGCTCGCGCCCGGCGTCTTTAACGCGGTGTTGACGGGCAGGCCGAGGATGGCGCGGGCATGCAGTTCAAACTGCGTCTGCACCTGCGTGCACATCGTCACCATGCCGGTGTCGTGCGGGCGCGGGCTGACTTCGCTGAACCAGACCTCGTCGCCCTTGACGAAAAGTTCGACACCAAAGACGCCCAGGCCCGCCGGCTTGCCGTCCAGTCCCGTGCCGAGGTTGTCCGCCACGGCTTTGGCGATGGCGCGGCTGGTGTGCAGCGCCGCCTCGCGCATCGGGTGCGGCTGCCAGCTCTCAACGTAGTCGCCGCTGACCTGCACATGGCCGATCGGCTCGCAAAAATGCGTTTCCACTTTGCCGTCCGCGCCCAGCGCGCGCACCGTGAGCTGGGTGATCTCGTAGTCAAAATCAATGAAGCCTTCCACGATGACCCGGCCGCCGGCCACCCGGCCACCAGCCATGGCGTAGTCCCAGGCGGTCTTCACATCGGCCGGCCCGGCGATCTTGCTCTGGCCCTTGCCGGATGAACTCATGACCGGCTTGACGATGCACGGGTAGCCGATTTTCGAGTCGATGGCGGCCTGCAATTCGGCCAGCGAATCACAAAACACATAGGGGCTGGTCGCCAAGCCCAGTGTTTCAGCCGCCAGGCGGCGAATGCCTTCGCGGTCCATCGTCAGGCGCGCTGCCCTTGCCGTGGGCACCACGCGCACCGAGCCCGCAGCTTCCAGCGCCTCCAGCATGGGCGTGGCAATCGCTTCGATTTCCGGAACCACCAGCTGCGGCTTTTCCTTGTCGATGAGGCTTTTCAATTGCGCCGGATCACTCATGGTGATGGTGCGCGCATGGTGGGCCACCTGATGACCGGGGGCATGGTCATAGCGGTCCACCCCGATGGTCTCCACACCCAGGCGCTGCAGCGCAATCAGCACCTCCTTGCCCAGCTCGCCGGAGCCGAGCAGCATGACTTTGGTGGCGTGGGGCGACAAGGGGGTACCAATAACGGGGGCGATGGGGAGACTCATGGCAAAGTGATCAGACAAAGAGGCGTTGAAGGAGAGCCCTGCAGCCATTGCGCTGCAGGCCGGGCGGGGAGCGTCCATTGTCGCGGTTTCGCTCGCCGCCGCTCAAGACTGACACACATCGGTCCCGGTGCACGCAAGGGGCTGCGCAACTGACGGAAAATGAAGGATCACATGGCGCCACGGCCGTACTTTTCCACCAGCACAGCAACCATCATGCCAACCACCACAGACGCTTTCAGCCGCCGCATCACGGGGCGTACGCGCCTCTACGCCATCGTCGGCGACCCCATCGCCCAGGTGCAAACCCCGCAGGCCATCAACGAGCTTCTGGCCCAGCGCGGTCTGGACGGTGTGCTGATGCCGCTGCATGTGGCGCCGCCAGCCTTGGCCAGCCTCGTGACGGCCCTGCGCGGGGTGCAAAACTTTGGCGGCATGGTGGTGACCGTGCCGCACAAGACCACCATGGCCGCCTTGTGCGACGCGATCAGTCCGGCCGCCGCCGCCGTGGGGGCGGTCAATGTGGTGCGCCGCGAGGCCGATGGCCGGCTGGTGGGCGATATTCTGGACGGACAGGGATTTTGTGCCGGCCTGCGCCAGCACGGTATTGCGATCGAAGGCCAGAGCGCCTACCTGGCCGGCGCCGGCGGCGCAGCGCACGCGATAGCGTTTGCGCTGGCCGAAGCGGGCGTGGCGCGGCTGACCATCTACAACCGCTCCGTCGCCAGAGCCGAAGCGATGATCGCCCGGCTGATGGCCTACCGGCCGGCGCTCCAGGTGCGATCCGGCAGCGCCAGCCCGGCAGGCCACGACCTGGTGATCAATGCCACCTCGCTGGGCATGGCCGAGGGTGACGCGCTGCCGTTCCAGGCGAATGCGCTGACCGCCGACCAACTGGTGGCGGAAATCATCATGCAGCCTGCGCTCACGCCGCTGCTGGCCGCAGCGCAGGCGCAGGGTTGCCGGATTCATTTCGGTGCGCCCATGCTGGCGTGTCAGGTCGGGTTGATGGCAGACTTCATGGGCATTTTGAACGAGACGACAACATGACCGACCGGTATGACTATGTGATTGTGGGCGGCGGTACGGCGGCCTGTGTTCTGGCCCATCGCCTGACGGCCAGCGGTGAGCACACGGTGCTGATGCTGGAAGCCGGCGGTGAGCCAAAAAGCCTGTGGATCAACATTCCGGCTGGCTTCACCAGGCTGCTCAATGATCCGGTCTACAACTGGCGTTTTCAGTCGGAACCCGAAGCCGGCACGCTGGGCCGCGCCATTTCCGTGCCGCGCGGCAAAGGCCTCGGCGGCTCCAGCCTGATCAACGGCATGATTTACGTGCGCGGCCAGATGCAGGACTACGACGCGTGGGCCGCCCTGGGTGCGGCGGGCTGGTCGGCGCGCGACGTCGCGCCCTATTTCAAGCGCATGGAAAATTACGCTGGGGGCGGCGAACACCGGGGCCGCGACGGCCCCATGCACATCACCCAGGTAGCCGAGCGGCACCCGCTGGCAGACGCCTGGCTGCAGGCGGCGGCGCAGGACGGCCAGGGCCTGAACCCGGACTACAACGGCGAGCGGCAGGACGGCTTTGGCTACTACCAGGTCACGCAAAAAAAGGGGCAACGCTGGAGCGTGGTGGACGGCTACCTGCAGCCGGCCCGCCAGCGCAAAAACTTGACGCTTCAAACCGCCGCCCATGTCTTGAAAATCAACGTCGAAGCCGGGCGCTGCACCGGCGTCACCTACCGCCAGGGTGGCCGGGCCGTCACCGTGCAGGCCACGCGTGAGGTCATTCTGGCAGCTGGCGCCGTGCAGACACCGCAGATCCTGGAGCTTTCGGGTATCGGCCAGCCTGCGCTGCTGCAAAGCCTCGGCATTGCGCTGGTGCATGCCGCGCCGCGCGTCGGTGAAAACTACATCGACCACTTTGCCACGCGCATGAACTGGCGCGTCAAAAACACCCTGACGCTGAACGAAACCGCCCAGGGCTGGCGCGTGCCGCTGGCAGCGATGCAGTACTTCACCCGGCGCACCGGCATCCTGACGCTGGGCACCGGGCTGGTCCATGGTTTCGTTAAAACCAGGGCGGAGCTGCCCACGCCCGACGTGCAGTATTTTTTCATGCACGCCAGCTATGCCAATGCCGCCGTGCGCAAGCTCGACAGCGCGCCCGGCATGACCATCGGGGTGACCGGGCTGCGGCCCACCTCGCAGGGCAGCATCCACATCGGCTCGGCCGACCCGCTGGCGGCGCCCGTGATTCGCCCCAATTTCCTGGCCACGGCCGAGGACCGGCACACCCTGGTCGAAGGCATGAAAACCGCACGCCGGCTGGTCGGCCAGCCGGCCCTTGCCGACTACATCGTGTCAGAGATGAACCCCGGCGCGGACGTGCAGAGCGATGACCAGTGGCTCGACTTTGCCAGGGGCAACGGCCAGACCATCTACCATCCGATTGGCACCTGCCGCATGGGCGCCGATTCGGACGACAACGCTGTGGTCGACAGCCGCCTGCGCTTCAAGGGCCTGGCCGGGCTGCGCATCGTCGATGCCTCTGTCATTCCGGCCATGGTGTCGGGCAACACCCAAGCCGCCGTCATGATGGTGGCCGAACGCGGTGCGGATCTGATCCTGGCCGACGCCAAGCGGCCCGCGCCGGACCGCGCACCCGCGCGCGCACCGGCCGACATCGCGGCATGAGCCACGCGCTGTTCAGCATTCGCGGACTGACCAAGCGTTACGGCAGCGCCGTGGTCGTCAACGACCTGTCGTTTGACATCGCACCGGGTGAATGCCTGGGCGTGATCGGCCCCAACGGCGCCGGCAAAACCACCACCATCCGCATGTGCCTGGGCCTGACCGCGCCCGATGCGGGAAGCATCGCCTACCTGCCCGGCGGGGTGGCCGGCGCCGCGCTGCAAATGCCGCAGGACGCGCTGGCGATCAAGGAGCGACTGGGCATCGTCAGCCAGTTCGACAGCCTGGACCCGGACTTTTCATGCGCTGAAAATCTGCTGGTGTATGGCCGCTATTTCGGCCTGAAAGACGCGGTGATCCGCAAGCGCATACCCGGGCTGCTTGAATTTGCGGCGCTCACCAGCAAGGCCGACGCCAAACTCAGTGAGCTGTCCGGCGGCATGAAGCGGCGGCTGAGCCTGGCGCGCGCGCTGGTCAACGATCCGCAGCTGCTGCTGCTCGACGAACCCACCACCGGGCTGGACCCGCAGGCGCGGCACCTGATGTGGGAGCGCCTGCAGCGACTGGTGCAGCAGGGCAAATCCATTTTGCTGACGACGCACTTCATGGACGAAGCCGAGCGGCTGTGCAACCGGCTGCTGGTGCTGGACCACGGCAGGAAGATGACCGAGGGCACGCCGCGCCAGCTGATTGCCGACAACCTGGAGCCCGATGTGGTCGAGGTGTATGGCGCGGGCGCGCTGGCGCTCGTCGATTCCCCGCTGAAGGCGCTGGCCGCGCGGGTCGAGGTCAGCGGAGAGACGGTATTTTTCTACACGCAGGATTCGCGGCGCCTGCTTGACGCACTGACCGCCTATCCGCAGCTGCGCACGCTGCATCGCCCGGCCAATCTTGAAGATTTGTTCCTCAAGCTGACCGGCCGACAGATACGAGAGGACGCCTGATGTCAGCCCGTCCCAGCCGTTCCCGCGCCGCGCCCGGGCTGTTCAGGCCACCGCAGCTCAGCATGCGCTGGCTGCCGGTGTTCAGGCGCAACCTGCTGGTCTGGCGCAAGCTCGCCATACCCAGCCTGGTCGGCAACATTGCCGAGCCGCTGATCACGCTGGTCGCCTTTGGCTACGGGCTGGGTGCGCTGGTGGGGCAGGTGCAGGTGAGCGGCATAGCCATACCCTACATCCTGTTTCTGGCCAGTGGCTCGATATGTTCCAGCGCCATGAACGCGGCGTCGTTCGAGGCGCTGTATTCGGCGTTTTCGCGCATGCATGTGCAGCGCACCTGGGACGGCATCATGAACGCGCCGGTGCGGCTCGACGACGTGGTGTTTGCCGAAATGCTGTGGGCCGCCTTCAAGTCGCTTTTCACCACGGTGGTGATCCTGGGCGTCATGCTGGCGCTCGGCATCAGCCGCAGCCCGATGTTGCTGCTGGCGCTGCCGCTGCTGGGGCTGGTCGGCATCACGTTTTCGTGCATCGCGCTGATCTTCAATGCCCTGGCCAAGGGCTATGATTTTTTCACCTACTACTTCACGCTGTTCCTGACGCCCACAATGTTTCTGAGCGGCGTGTTTTTCCCGCGCGACCAGTTGCCGGGCGTGCTGCGGGTGATCTCGGACTGGCTGCCGCTGACGGCCGCCGTCGAGCTGGTACGGCCACTGTTTCTGGGCCAGTGGCCAGCCGACGGCTTTCGCCATCTGGCGCTGCTGGTGGCCTACGCCGTGGCCGGCTTCTGGATCGCGCTGGCACTGACGCGCCGCCGCTTTCAAGGCTAGCCAGACAGGATAGCCGCCCGGCCAGTCGCTATGAATTCAATAGCTGCCCGCGCAGGTATTACCTGGGCTGCAGCCTGAAATGACCAAAAAAACGCGGGCAAAAACCGTTTCAGGTGCGTACCCGGCCGTCGCCGGTCAGCATCGACAGTTCGGCGAAGTGCGACGCCACGTGGTCGTTCGCCGCGAAGGTGACCGAAAACCCGCCCATTGACTGCGTGCCTATGCTTTCCATGCCAGCGATCAGGGCTTCGCGCGTGACCTTGGCGCCGGCGCGCCGCAGGCCTTCAACCACCAATTTGGCCGCCACATAGCCTTCCATGCTGGAGAAGTTGGCCTGCACCTTGTTGCCGCCGCTCTTGATCGATTCGGCGAATTCACGGGTAAGCGGGCGGGCCGCGTTGTAGGGTGAGGGCATGACCTGCGACACCACGACGCCGGCGCCTTCCTTGCCGAGTTCGTCCGCCAGCGCCTGGGTGCCGACAAACGAGACGTTGTAGTAACCGCCGCCATAGCCGGCCTTGCGGGCTTCGCGAATGAAGGCGGCGCAGGATTTGTAGGCGCTGACCTGAACAATCGCGTCCGGCCCGGCCGCCATCAGTGTTTTCACAGCGGCTGCCACATCGACCGAGTTGCGCTCGACCGTGGCCAGCGCGACCGGCTTCAGGCCCATCCCGCCGAGTGCCAGATTGACACCGCTAAGCCCGGCCTTGCCGTAGGCATCGTTCTGGTAGAACACGGCGATTTTTTTCAGCCCCAGATTGGTCAGCTGTTTGACGATCAGCGCGGTTTCGTCGTTGTACGACGCGCGGACATGAAAGGCGTATTTGTTGAACGGCTCACGCAGCGCCATGGCGCCGGTGAACGGTGCAATGAAGGGCACTTTCTCCTGCGTCGCCAGCGGCAGCGCGACGATGCTGGTGGGCGTGCCGATGTAGCCGAACAGCGCAAACACGTCTTCGGCCAGCAGCTTGCGTGTATTTTCGGCGCAGCGGTCGGGCTCGTAGCCGTCGTCGAGGTTTCTGATCTCGATCAGGCGCCTGCCGACGCCGCCCTGGGCATTGATCTGGTCAAAGTACAGCTTGGCGCCGTTGTAGAACTGGATGCCGAGCTGCGCGGCCGGGCCGGTGAAAGCGGCCGACTGCCCGAGAATGATCTTGCCTTCGGATTGCGCGGTGGCGATGTTGAAGCCGCCGAGCATCGCTGCCCCGGCGGTGACTGAAAATGTGCGTCTGTTGATGGTCATACGGGTATTTTCCCTGTCCAACACAGCGAACCTACCTTTACAAGCAACAAATTACAAATTCGTAAGGTTTTGTGAATACTTTGGTGTGGTGCCAAGGGTTGTTCGGGCGTGCCGCCGCACAAAGTGTGACTTATTTCGTCGCGTCAAAACATCACTCGGACAATGCATGGCGCGCGGCACGGGCCGATGCGGCGCGAACCGCGTCATCCATGCCAAGTGGAGCCCGCCGACCGACACCCCGCAGGCTTTCAATTTACAGTCAACGCATGCAAGCTACCTCTGACTTCTCGCCCGCCCTGGCCGCCACGGCAATCGTGCGCGGCGCCTGCCCGCACGATTGCCCGGACACCTGCGCGCTGCTGACCACCGTGGAAAACGGCATCGCCATCAAGGTACAGGGCAATCCAGCCCATCCGCAGACGGGGGGCGTGCTGTGCAACAAGGTGTCGCGCTACACCGAGCGCACCTACCACCCCGAGCGGCTCTTGAGCCCGATGCGCCGCACCGGCCCCAAAGGTGCTGGCCAGTTTGAGCCGGTCAGCTGGGACACCGCGCTGACCGACATCGCCACGCGCCTGAAAGCCATTGCCGCGCGCAACCCCGAAGCCATCGTGCCCTACAGCTACGCCGGCACCATGGGCCAGGTGCAGGGCGAGAGCATGGCCGGGCGCTTTTTCAACCGGCTGGGCGCCTCCTTTCTTGACCGCACCATTTGCTCGACCGCGGGCGGTGAGGGTTTGCGGCAGACCCTGGGCGGCAAGGTGGGCATGCGGGTCGAGTTTTTTGCCGAGTCCAAGCTGATCATCATCTGGGGCAGCAATTCCATCGGCAGCAACCTGCATTTCTGGCGTTATGCACAGCAGGCCAAGCGCGATGGTGCGCGGCTCATCTGCATCGACCCGCGCCGGAGCGAAACCGCCGAAAAGTGCCACGAACACATCGCCCTGCTGCCCGGCACCGACGCCGCGCTGGCGCTGGCCCTGATGCGCGAGCTGGTCGTCCATGACTGGCTGGACCACGACTACATCGCCCGCCACACCCTGGGCTGGGAACCGTCGGGCGGTTCGGAAGGCCTGCGTGAACGGGCCCTGCAATGGAGCCCCGAGCGCGCTGCGGCGATTTGCGGCATTCCGGTCGAACAGATCGCCAACCTGGCGCGCGAATACGGCCAATGTTTCATCAAAAACCAACCCGCCGCGATTCGCATGAACTACGGCATGCAGCGGGTGCGCGGTGGCGGCAACGCGGCGCGCGCCATTGCCTGCCTGCCGGCGCTGACTGGCGCCTGGCGGCACCGTGCGGGCGGCGTGCTGCTGAGCAGTTCGGGCCAGTTCCCGGTCGATCACGCGGCGCTGCAGCGGCCTGAACTTCTGGCGGGGCGCCGGCCTCGAACGCTCAACATGATCACGATTGGCAACGACCTGCTGGCAGAGGCATCACCCGCCTTCGGGCCGAAAATCGAGGCGCTGGTGGTGTACAACAGCAACCCGGTGGCGGTGGCGCCCGAGTCGGGCAGGGTGGTGCAGGGCTTTGCGCGCGAGGACCTGTTCACCGTGGTGCTGGAACACTTCCAGACCGACACCGCCGACTACGCCGATTACCTGCTGCCGGCCACCACCCAGCTGGAGCATTGGGACACGCACAGCGCCTACGGCCATACCGACGCGCTGCTGAACCGCCCGGCGATTGCGCCGCTGGGCCAGGCCAAACCCAACACGCAGATTTTTCG
>NCGI01000302.1 GCA_002256925.1 Polaromonas sp. 28-63-22 | reverse complement strand
GGCCTTGAAGGGCTGGCTACTTAAAAGCTGCGTACTTTCAGCGGCAGGGATTCCACGCTCAGCGGAATCATCTGCACCGGCTTGTAGGTCAGGCTGTTGGTGTGGCTGTGCCAGAGCGTGTGCTTGTGCCAGTCGGTATCGTTGCGGCCGTTGGGGTGCGCCGGCGTATCGCCGTAGTCGTTGACCGAATGCGCGCCGCGGCTCTCGTGGCGGGCGGCGGCCGAAACGATGGTGGCTTCAGCCGCTTCGATCAGGTTTTCGACCTCGAGCGCCTCAATGCGCGCCGTGTTGAAGATTTTTGATTTGTCTTTCAGACCAATGCCTTTGACGCGTTCGCGCAGGGCGGCAACTTTCACCACACCTTCGTCCATACTGGCCTGCGTGCGAAACACACCGGCATGCAACTGCATGGTGCTGCGAATGTCGTTGGCCACGTCTTGTGCGTATTCGCCGTCTGTCGCGTTGTCCAGGCGCGCAATGCGAGCCATCGTGGCGTCGGCTGCATCGGCGGGCAAGGGCTTGTGCGCGGTGGTCTTGTTGTTCTCGACGATGTGGTTGCCGGCGGCGCGGCCGAACACCAGCAGGTCAAGCAGCGAATTAGTGCCCAGGCGGTTGGCGCCATGCACGCTGACACACGAGCATTCACCCACCGCATAAAGACCGTTCACCACCACGCTCTTGTTGTCGGCGTCCTGCGTCACCACCTGGCCGTGGATGTTGGTGGGTATGCCGCCCATCTGGTAGTGGATGGTTGGCACCACCGGGATTGGCTCGCGGGTGATGTCGACGTTGGCAAAGTTGTGGCCAATTTCGAACACCGACGGCAGGCGCTTCATGATGGTATCGGCGCCCAGATGGGTCATGTCGAGATTGATGTAGTCCTTGTTGGGACCGCAGCCACGGCCTTCCTTGATCTCCTGGTCCATGCAACGCGACACGTAGTCGCGCGGGGCCAGGTCTTTGTAGGCCGGTGCATAGCGCTCCATGAAGCGTTCGCCATTGCTGTTGCGCAAAATGGCGCCTTCACCCCGGCAGCCTTCGGTCAGCAGCACGCCCGCGCCCGCCACGCCGGTCGGGTGGAACTGCCAGAACTCCATGTCTTCCAGGGGAATGCCTGCGCGTGCCGCCATGCCCAGGCCGTCGCCGGTGTTGATGAAGGCATTGGTCGAGGCGGCAAAAATCCGGCCGGCGCCGCCAGTGGCCAGCAGTGTGGTCTTGGCCTCGAAAATATGCACGTCACCGGTTTCCATTTCCAGGGCGGTCACGCCGACCACATCGCCGTCGGCATCGCGGATTAAATCCATCGCCAGCCATTCGACGAAGAAGCTGGTTTTTTCCTTGACGTTTTGCTGGTACAGCGTGTGCAGCATCGCGTGGCCGGTGCGGTCAGCGGCGGCGCAGGCGCGCTCGACCGCTTTCTCGCCGTAGTTGGCGGTGTGGCCGCCGAACGGGCGCTGGTAAATGGTGCCGTCGGGGTTGCGGTCGAATGGCATGCCCATGTGTTCCAGGTCATAGACGACCTTGGGCGCTTCGCGGCACATGTATTCGATGGCATCCTGGTCGCCGAGGTAGTCGGAGCCCTTGACGGTGTCGAAGAAATGGTAGTGCCAGTTGTCTTCGTTCATGTTGCCGAGCGACGCGCCAATGCCGCCCTGCGCCGCCACCGTGTGCGAGCGCGTCGGGAACACCTTGGTGAGCACCGCGACGTTCAGGCCCGCCCGGGCCAGTTGCAGCGATGCGCGCATGCCGGAGCCGCCGGCGCCGACGATCACAACATCGAATTTACGCTTGGGGAGTTTGGAAGTAACAGTCATGGATGTTCTGGGCTTGAGGGTCGTTACTGCGGGATGGCAAGGAAGCGAAGTTGCGGCGAGAAATCAGGGTCGTAGGGTCAGACGCGCCACAGCACCTGGATGCCCCAGCCGGCGCAAGCCACCAGCCAGACCATGGTGAACACCTGCAGGGCCAGGCGCACGCCGACCGGCTTGATGTAGTCCATCCAGATGTCGCGCATGCCGACCCAGGCGTGGTAGAGCAGGGCGATGATGACGGTGAAGGTCAGCACTTTCATCCATTGCGACGAAAAGATGCCGGCCCATTTGTCGTAGCCCATCGGGCCTTTGCTGAAAATGATCTGCGCCAGCACCAGCAGGGTGAAAAGCGCCATCAGCGCCGCCGTGACGCGCTGGGCCAGCCAGTCGCGAAGGCCGTAGTGGGCACCGACCACGATGCGTTTGGTTCCGAAATTGACAGCCATAGTGAACCCGTTGTTGTATTAATAGAGACCAAACAGCTTGGCGCCCAGCACCACCGTGAGGAAGACACTCAGGGCGAGCGTGACGATGGCCGATGTTTTACCGAATTCCTTGGTCACTGCCGAGTGATGGGTATCGGACCAGAGGTGCCGGAGACC
>NCGI01000301.1 GCA_002256925.1 Polaromonas sp. 28-63-22 | reverse complement strand
GCGGCCCGGGCCGATGACGCCGTTGGCCAGCGTGATGCCGATGTCGCGGTAGCCGTAGCCCCGCACCGAACTGTCGCCGCCGGTGCGAAAGAGCTGCGTACCCGGAATGCCGGCAGAGTCATTGGCCAGCACGGCCCCCGCTTCGGCGCGCATCGCAAGGCGGCCGCGTGGCAGTGGCTGGATGCCCAGCCATCGGCCGACGGCGCGGGTGTACGGTTGACGGTTGACACCCAGCGTGGTGCCGCCGCCCAGCTCGAAACCCAGCCCGTAGCCGCTGGACGGAAACGGCAGACTGTCGAAGTAGCGGCCCGTCCAGACGTAGTTGGCCGTCAGGGAAGCGCCGTCGCCGGCCTGCGCGGCGGCGGTGCTGCCGCTGCCTGCGCCCTGCACCAGCGCGCGGTCGTACTGCAGGTAAACGCTGCGGTCAATGCGGTCCCCGGCCTGCGTGCGGCCAAAACGCAGCCGCTGGCCGCGCGTGATCAGATCACTGTCCTGCAGGCGTTCCGCGCGGGCCAGCGCCACCCAGCGCCAGCTGGCTTCGTCGGGTATCGACGTCCACTCGGTTTGCGCAAACGGGGCTTTCTTTTCAAGCTGTAATTTGGTCGCGGCGCGCCAGCCGATGCCGGGCACGCGCTGATGCGTGTGTTCGACCGACGCGCGCGGCCCGCTGTCGGTCGTGATGCCAACGCCCAGAATGATTTTTTGCAGTTTGGCCTCCCGCACCTGCACCTGCACAGGCGCGGCCTGCGGGTCGCTGGCAGGATCGACAAACACATAGGCCGAATCAAAGTAGCCGCTGGAGGCCAGCCGTTGCTGGGCCTCCACCAGCCGGCGCTGGTCATACACCGAACCTGCCGGCAGCCGCGCCAGACGTGGCACCAGCACCGGGTCATAGCGCTCGACCCCGGTCACCTGCAGCGGGCCGAGCCGGTACAGCGGGCCGGAATCGAGGGTGACCGACAGGCTGGCGGTATGGTCGGGGGCATCGATATCGGCCAGGCTTGCGCCCAGCTTGCCGGCTGGATAGCGCCGCGCCACCAGGCCGCGCAGCGCCTGCGTCTTGGCGTCGTCCCACGCGTCCTGCGTGAAGGTTCGACCGGCAGGCAGCCGCCAGTCACGGCGAATGCCTTCGCGCTGCTTGCTGGCGTCCGCGTCCGCCGACGTGGCGATGTCGCCGGAGAAGTTGATCGCCACCGGCCCGACCACGCTGGGCTGGCCGGGCTCAATGGAAACAACGATCGTCGGCCGCTTCCCGGTTTCACCCTCGCGGGTGATGCGTATGTCGGGGCTGAAGTAACCCAGCGTGCCCACCAGGTTGCGCACGTTGCCTTCCGCCAGCACGAGCAGGCGGGCGAGTTCGGCGTCATCCAGGTCGGTCACGGCCCGGTAACGCTGCAGTTCAATGTGCCTGGCCACCATGTCGCGCAGTGCATTGAACTGCGGCGGCGTGCGCACGGCGATGTCGAAGGCCGTCACGGCGGTGTCGGCACCGGTCGGGCCGATCGCGCCGGAAGGGGTGGGTGGTGTCGGCGGCCGCGGGGCCGGCGCGGCCTGTGCGGTGCCTTGCGTGACGTCCGACGGCCCTTGCGCGTGGGCCGATGCCAACGTCAGCGCAGAGATCAGAAGCCCCGCAATGGCAAGAGCAAACGTGGGTGCCGGGCGTCTTGTCAGGGTGGCCGTGCGCGCGGAACGCTTGCTGGGATGGGTCACGGAACCCAGTTTACTTTTACTTCGAGAGCAGGCGCATCGCCTCTTCAAGCCCCTTGATCGTCAGGGGGTACATGCGCTGGCCGACGAGCTGCTGCATCACGCTGATGCTTTGGCGGTACTGCCACACGCCCTGCGGTTCGGGGTTGATCCAGGCGAACTTGGGAAAGGCGTTGGTCAGACGCTGCATCCATTCGGCACCGGCTTCCTCGTTGTTGTATTCGACGCTGCCGCCGGGCTGCAGGATTTCATAGGGGCTCATCGTCGCGTCGCCAACAAAAATGAGTTTGTAGTCCTTGTTGTACTTGCGGATGATGTCCCAGGTCGGAAATTTCTCGCTGAAGCGGCGGCGGTTGTTCTTCCACATGAAGTCGTAAACGCAGTTGTGGAAGTAATAAAACTCCAGGTGCTTGAACTCGGACTTCACCGCCGAAAACATTTCCTCGACCCGGTGAATATGCTCGTCCATCGAGCCGCCCACGTCCATCAACAGCCGCGCGAACTTGCGCAGCCTGCGCAGCGCGATCTTGATGTTGCGCGTGCCCAGCTCCTGCGTGTCGTCGTAGTCCTTGTAGGCGCGCTGGTCCCAGACTTTCAGCGCGCTTTTGTTGCGGCTTTTTTCCTGGCCGATGCGAATGCCCTGCGGGTTGTAGCCGTTGGCGCCAAAGGGCGAGGTGCCACCGGTGCCGATCCATTTGCTGCCGCCTTCATGGCGCTCTTTTTGTTCCTCGAAACGTTTCTTCAGCGTTTCCATGAGCTCGTCCCAGCCCATCTTTTCGATCAGGGCCTTGTCTTCGGCGCTCAGCTCAAGCTCCAGGTTTTTGCGCAGCCATTCCAGCGGAATCTCTTTGGTGAAATCGGCCAGCATCTCGACGCCCTTGAAGTAGCTGGCGAAGGCACGGTCGAACTTGTCGTAGTGCTTTTCGTCTTTCACCAGCACCGTGCGGCTGAGGTAGTAGAAGTCGTCGATCTTCCAGGCGCCTTCGCCCGTGTGGCCGGGCTCGCCTTCGCCGCCCATGGCGTCAGGCTTGTCGCTGTTGGGGCCGACCACGCCGGCCTGCAAGGCTTCGAGCAGCATCAGGTATTCCTTGACGGACACCGGCAGCTTGGCCGAGCGAAGGGTGTAGAAGAAGTCGATCAGCATGGGGACTCCTCTCAGGGTGCGGTGACAGCCGGCGGCTGGTTCAGCCGGTCCAGCAGTTGCGCCTTGACTTCCGGCCACTCGCCGGCGCGCAGGCTGTACATCACGGTGTCGCGAATGGTGCCGTCGCGGCGCAGCGCGTGACCGCGAATCACGCCGTCCTTGTGTGCGCC
>NCGI01000300.1 GCA_002256925.1 Polaromonas sp. 28-63-22 | reverse complement strand
TGGGTGATCGTCCGGGCGGGTCGGGCGGTTGATGTGCAGGTTGTTCCCGAAGTCACGCAGCAGGCGGGCCAGCCGGTTGCGCGTATTGGCGCCTATGTCGGTGCACCGCCGGCCATGGTGACGGTACGTTACGGGCCGCTGGATGGTCTGTGGCAGGGCGCGGTGCGCACCTGGGAAGTCTCCGCGCTGACACTCAAGATGATGGGCAAGATGGTCATCGGCGAGGCGTCCCTGAAAAACCTGAGCGGTCCGCTGACGATTGCCGACTACGCGGGCAAATCGGCCAGCCTTGGCTGGACCTCCTACCTCGTCTTTCTGGCGCTCATCAGCGTGAGCCTCGGCGTGCTCAACCTGCTGCCGCTCCCGGTTCTGGACGGTGGTCACCTGATGTATTATCTTTGGGAAGGGATCACCGGCCGAGGCGTATCGGACGCCTGGATGGAACGGCTGCAACGCGGCGGCGTAGCGATCCTGCTGCTCATGATGTCCGTCGCCCTGTTCAATGATGTCACCCGGCTCCTTGGTTGAGTGCATTGCGCACTTTTTCCTCAGCCAACCCCCTACAGTTCATGCAAAAAAAGATCAATCGATTCAAAGTTCGTACGGTTTGTGCTATCGCCGCCAGTATGCTTCTCGCACATGCCGCATGGGCTGTCGAGCCCTTTACGGTTCGTGACATCCGGGTTGAGGGTTTGCAGCGGGTAGAACCCGGAACCGTTTTCGCCTCGCTTCCCTTTCGTGTGGGCGAGACCTACAGCGACGACAAGGGCACCACCGCCATTCGCGCACTGTTTGGTCTCGGCCTCTTCAAGGATGTCCGGCTGGAAGTCAACGGCGACGTGCTGGTCGTGATTGTCGAGGAACGTCCCACGGTGGCCGATGTCGATTTTGTCGGTACCAAGGAATTTGACAAGGATGTGCTGCGCAAGGCGCTGCGCGATGTGGGTATCTCCGATGGACAGCCTTTCGACAAGGCGCTCGCCGACAAGGCCGAGCAGGAGCTGAAGCGGCAGTACATCAACAAGAGCCTGTACGGCGTCGAGATCGTCACCACGGTGACGCCCATCGAGCGCAACCGCGTGAATCTCACCTTCAGCGTGGTGGAAGGCGACGTGGCGAAAATTCAGGAAATTCGCATCACCGGGAACAAGGCTTTCAGCGAGTCGACCCTGCTCGGCCTTTTTGATCTGGACACCGGCGGCTGGCTAAGCTGGTATACCAAATCAAACCGTTACTCCCGCGCCAAGCTTAACGCTGATATCGAAACCCTGCGATCGTATTATTTGTCGCGCGGCTACCTTGAGTTCAAGATCGATTCCACGCAGGTTGCCATCTCGCCAGACAAGCAGGGGATATCGGTCACCGTCAACATCACCGAGGGACAGCGCTTTGTCGTCTCCGGCGTCAAGCTGGAGGGTAACTACCTCGAGAAGGACGAGGAGTTCAAGTCGCTGGTCACGATCAAGCCCGGCGAAGCCTACAACGCCGATCAGGTGGCAGAAACCATCAAAGCCTTCACCGATTACTTCGGCACCTTCGGATTTGCCTTTGCCCGGGTGGAGGCGGTTCCTGAAATAGACCGTGTCAACAGCCGTGTGTCGTTCGTCCTGCGGGCAGAACCGTCTCGCCGAGCCTACGTGCGCCGCGTGAACGTGGCCGGCAACAACCGCACGCGCGATGAGGTGGTACGGCGCGAATTCCGGCAATTCGAATCCTCCTGGTACGACGGCGACAAGATCCGCCTGTCCCGCAACCGCGTGGACCGGCTGGGGTTTTTTACCGACGTGAACGTGGAAACGCAAGAGGTGCCCGGCACCACCGACCAGGTGGACGTGACCGTAACCGTGGCGGAGAAACCGACCGGCAATCTGCAACTGGGTGCCGGCTACTCCACTGCGGACCGCGTGTCGCTGCTGTTCGGCATCAAGCAGGAGAACGTTTTCGGTTCAGGCAACTACCTTGGTGTCGAGGTCAATACCAGCAAGTCCAACCGGCAGATCGTGCTGAGCACCATCGACCCTTACTTCACGGCCGATGGCATTTCCCGAACCATCGACGTGTATGACCGCACGTCCAAGCCCCTGACGGGCCAGGGTGGCGACTATGCATTGAAGACGCGGGGTGCGAGCATCCGTTTTGGCGTTCCCTTCACGGAAAACGATACGGTTTACTTTGGCTCGGGCTTCGAACAACTGACGATCGTGCCGGGCACCAACCTGCCGGTAAGCTACCAGACCTATGCCGATCAGTTCGGGCTCAAGAGCAACTCGATTCCATTGACGGTGGGCTGGTCGCGCGACAACCGCGACAGCGCGCTGGTCCCCACATCAGGGCGGTATCAGCGGCTGTACGGCGATTGGGGCATTGCCGGCAACATTCGTTTCCTGCGGGCCAACTACCAGATTCAGCAGTACATCCCGCTG
>NCGI01000040.1 GCA_002256925.1 Polaromonas sp. 28-63-22 | reverse complement strand
CGGCGATCACTTGACTCGCCATGGTGTGCATCATGTTCATCGTGCACACGATGCACGACTGTTGGGCCCAACTCAAGATGGGTTTGCCGCACGCTTACGTCAGTTCAAAACCGGGGCGATTCAGTTCGATCTTCAACCACCAAGGTAATCAATTAACCTTCAGCCTTATGGACTTCCTCAGAATGGTTGGTACGGCTGAAAGGGGGCAGATCACAGGCGCTTACGTTCAAAATCCCAAACACTGAAATAATTCAACTTGTAGCGCGAAGCTCCCGCCTGAGAATCTTCCCCACATTGCTTTTGGGTAGTTCATCCTGGAATTCGATATATTTAGGCCGTTTGTAGCCCGTAAGATTTGCCTTGCAGTAGGCGATCAGTTCCTCCTCTGAAAGGTTGGAATCGCTCTTCACCACAAAAACCTTGATGGCTTCGCCCTGACTTTGGTCCGCGATGCCGATAGCTGCGCACTCCACGACGCCAGCGCATAAGGAGATGACATTTTCCAGCTCATTCGGAAAGACATTAAAGCCTGACACGATGATCATGTCTTTTTTCCGGTCAATGATCCTGATGTAGCCCGCCTCGTCCATCACGCCTATATCACCCGTCCGCATAAATCCGTCGGCTGTAAAGGCTTTCGCATTTTCTGAAGGCTGTTGGTAGTAGCCCACCATGACTTGCGGCCCCCTGATGCAAATTTCGCCAGACTCCCCGATCGTCAATGATCTTCCGTCATCATCCTTGATCGCCACGTCTATTCCGGGCAAAGGCAGCCCAATGGACCCGGTAAACGTTTTGTTCGTGACCGGGTTATTGGTGCCGATCGCGCAGGTTTCGCTCATACCCCAACCTTCGATCATGGGACAACCTGTGACCTTCATCCAGTGTTTCGCTGTTCCCTCGGAGGCCGCCATACCGCCCGCCTGCGAAACGCAAAGATTCGCAAAATCAACGGTCTTGAATTGCGGATGTTGAAGAAGCGCATTGAAAAGCGTATTGACCGCCGGCAGCATATGGAAGGGCCGTTTTTTCAGGACCTCAATAAACTTCCCGAAATCGCGTGGATTGGGAATCAGCGTCAGGTGGGCGCCCCACCGAACCGTCAGCAGGCACAGTGTCAACGCGAAGATGTGATAAAGCGGCAAGGCCGCGATATTGTTGGTTTTGCTGACGTCGCCGATGCGCTTCAAGGCGGGCGTGAACCACGCTTCGCCCTGCAAAACAGCGGCCACAATGTTCCGGTGCGTCAGCACGGCGCCTTTCGATAGACCCGTTGTTCCACCGGTGTACTGAAGAAAAGCGACCGAATCGAGGGTGCTTGCGGCTGGCCGCAGCGTGAGTTCCATGCCTTGGGCAATCGCTTGCCTGAACGGAGTGACCTTCCGGCCATTGCCAAGCGGCAGCTTGTAGGCCGGAACCATCTTGGCGAGGTGGCGAACGGCGAAAGTGATCCATTTTCCATACCAAAACCCGAGCAAATCACCCATGGAGGCGATGACGATATGCTTGACCGGCGTCTGCTCGATCACGTCAGCCAGCGTGCCCGCAAAGTTCTCCAGGATCACGATCGTCGTGGCGCCCGAATCCTTGAGCTGGTGCGCCAGCTCACGTGGGGTGTAGAGCGGAT
The DNA here is from genome assembly GCA_002256925.1 of Polaromonas sp. 28-63-22. Classification (GTDB taxonomy): domain Bacteria; phylum Pseudomonadota; class Gammaproteobacteria; order Burkholderiales; family Burkholderiaceae_C; genus Polaromonas. The sequence goes on along the minus strand of NCGI01000040.1, from coordinate 16,459 downwards.
TGACGTTTACGCACGTGTAACCCGCGCGCAAAATGCCTGACATTGTCACAGCGAATTGGGGGATATTGGGCAGCATGATGGCCACGCGCGCCCCAGGCTCCAGGCCGAGATTTTGCAGCCATGCGCCGAGGGCCGCCGACAGCGTGTCAAGTTCGCCGTAGGACATCCAGCGGTTCATGCACACCGAAAACGGTTTGCTGGCGTTTTTCTTGAACGAATCTTCCAGCAACTGGTTGAGCGATCGAAACTGCTCGGGGTTGACGTCATGGGCGACGCCCTCGGGATAGCTTTTGAGCCAGGGTTTTTCCATAGTTTCTCCTAGCGACTCATTGTGAAAGCGTGGCGGTAGATGGCGTATGGGGCTTGTCCCAATACGTGCCGGGAGATTGTCCGCCGGCGTCCCGCAGGCGACTCAATCACCACGCGCCAGCAGGGCAACCAAGTGTCGTTCGCAGGCCGCTGCGTCGTCTTCAAACAGGGCGCCAATCCAGGCGGTTTCCCGCTGCTCGATCAGGGTCAAAAACTCATCGGCCCCCCGCATGGTGGCGAAAGCATCAAAGCCGTTCTCAAGAAACTGCTGCAACGATTCCAGTCCGGCGGCGCCCGCAGGCCGCCGCATCAACTTCAGCATCGTGCGCAAGCCCGGCATACGCGTCAGGCGGTTCAGGGCGTGGCCCAGCTCAAGCACGACGACCAATTGCCGTTGCCGCGCGGCTTCGTCAGCGACCACGCGCCAGCAACGGATGTAGCGTGCCTCATCCGTGCTCACCGCTGTCTGCGCTGCATCCAGCAGCCACTGCCTGGCCATCAGGTCGTCGAGATGTTCGGTCAGGGCGTGCACTTCGGCCAGTGCGCCTGCGGTGTTCACCACCGCCTGAGGAAACAGCCTGGCAATGGTGCTGGCGATGCGGGCAAACTGCTGGTCGCGGTCGGCATAGTTTCGGTCACTGTAGAGTTCCTCAAGAAAGAACTTCGCCGCGCTTTTGTAGCGTGTGCTCTCCAGCAGGTCCCGGTAGGTGGCATGAAAGCGGCGTGCCTGAAAGCGCTTGACCGCTGCACTCGCCTGCGCCAGGGCCGGGTTGGCGGCGAGCTGCGCCCGCAGCTCGGCCACAGCCTGAAGCGCGCGGTGGATCTGGGGTGCCGATGCGTCCATACAAATCCGAGTTTATCCACCCCTCCGCCGGACGGCACGGAAACGCGGATTCAGCCAGCTCCCGCGCGAGGGGAGCAGACGGCGGAACACCACCAAGGCTGGCGCGGGGTAATCGACGATTTGCCGGTCGAACGGCCTCTAGGTGCCCGTCCCTATTGGAATGCCCGCATGCATGCGAAACTGCCTGCATGCAACGAAGAACGCTTCTCAAGCTTGGCGCGGCGTCCGCTGCCGTGCTGGTGCTCGCTGGGGGCGCTGCCGCGCTGCTTCAGCCCGGGCTTGACCTGGGTCGCCTGAGCAGCGCGGGTCGCGAGGTCTTTTCTGCGGTGGGGCGTGCGGTACTCGACAAGACCCTGCCGGACGAAGAAGGCACGCGCCAAATCGCGCTGCGCGGACTGCTTGACCGCATCGATACGCTGGTGATGGGCCTGCCTCCCCCGGCGCAGGCCGAACTCTCGCAACTGCTTTCACTCTTGGCGAGCGCGCCGGGGCGACGTGCCCTTGCCGGCCTCGGTCAGCCGTGGGCTGAAGCGTCGGTTGATCAGATCCAGCAGGCGCTGCAGGGGATGCGCCTTTCCAGCCTGGCCTTGCGTCAGCAGGCGTATGCTGCCTTGCACGACATCTCGGCCGGGGCCTATTTTTCGGACCCGGACCGCAGCGAAGGCTGTGCGCCTTCGCAAGGGTTGCAACGCCGCCATGGGTGCGAAGACACGCTTTCATGTTTCGATATTTTCGGGTTGCAGTACTAGGGGTGTTGCAGGCATGAGTTCAATCAAGGATCCGATTCGGGACGGTCTGGCACGCGGCTGGAAAGTCTCGGGCGGCGCGCGCGGTGCCGTACCCGCACGCATCGTCTGCGACGTGGCCATCATCGGTAGTGGCGCGGGCGCCGGCATCACGGCCGAGCTGCTGGCCAGGGCAGGTCTTCGGGTTGTGATCATTGAAGAAGGGCCGCTGAAAAGCAGCACGGATTTCAACCAGAAAGAGTCCGAAGCGTATCCGCAGCTGTACCAGGAAAGCGCCGCCCGCAAGACTGAAGACAAGGCCATCAATATCTTGCAGGGCCGCTGTGTGGGTGGCTCCACCACGGTGAACTGGACCAGTTCGTTCCGCACCCCCGCTTCAACCCTGACATTCTGGCAAGACAAGTTTGGCCTGGCCGACTACACCGTCGATGCGCTGGCGCCGTACTTTGACCAGGCCGAACGACGCCTGAACATCGCGCCCTGGCTGGTCGCGCCGAACGAAAACAACGACCTGCTGCGTCGCGGCGCCGCCAGGCTGGGCATCCCGGCTGCAGCGATTTCGCGCAATGTCAAAGGCTGCTGGAACCTGGGCTCGTGCGGCCTCGGCTGCCCGACGAACGCCAAGCAGTCGATGCTCGTCACCACCATTCCCGCCGCGCTCGACCTGGGCGCGCAGCTGCTGACAGAAACCCGGGCCGAAAAGTTCGAGCTTTCCAATGGCAGGGTGACAGCACTGATTTGCCGTTCTGTGATGCCAAATGGGGCTGTAGCCCAATCAGTACCTGCGCAGACAGCTATAAAAATCGTAGCGAAACACTACGTGCTGGCCGGCGGCGCGATCAACTCGCCAGCGGTGCTTCTGCGCTCGGGCGCGCCCGATCCGCACGGCCGGCTCGGCACCCGCACGTTTTTGCATCCGGTGGTCATGTCGTCGGGCGTGTTCGATCAGAAGGTCGAAGCCTGGAGCGGCGCACCGCAGACGATTTATTCCGATCATTTTCTGGAGACGCAGCCCATCGACGGCCCCATCGGCTACAAACTCGAAGCGCCGCCGCTTCACCCGGTGATCTTTGCCTCGACCGTGCCGGGGATGGGGCAGGGCCAACATGATTTGCTGACGGCTTTTCCGCACACACACACCTTGCTGGCACTGCTGCGCGATGGGTTCCACGACCAGTCGCCGGGCGGCAAGGTCAAGTTGCGTGGTGACGATTCCCCTGTACTCGACTACCCGCTGACCGACTATGTGTTGCAGGGCGCGCGCCGTGCGCTGCTATCGATGATGGAAATCCAGTTCGCCGCCGGCGCCAAGACCGTGCTGCCGCTGCACGAGATGGCCACGCCCTACATCTCCTGGGCGCAAGCGCGCGATGCGGTCGATGCGCTGCCCATGCAACCGCGCCTGACCAAGTTCGTCAGCGCCCACGTCATGGGCGGCTGCGGGCTGGCTGGCACCGAAAAGCTCGGTGTCACCCGGCCGGATGGCGTGCACTGGCAGATCGACAACCTGTCAATCCACGACGGCTCGCTGTTCCCCACCAGCATTGGCGCCAACCCGCAACTCTCCATTTACGGCACCGTGAACCGGCTGGCGCAGGGTTTGGTCAAAAAACTCGCCGGCCAGAGCGCCGCACTGGTCTAGCGCAGGGGCGGGTGTTTCATCGCTTCCCTGCCGTTTCCTTCCTGTCCGATGCTTGCAACCCTCCAGAAATTCATTACCGTTGTTTTAGTTGCCGTCGCTCTGGGCTGGCTCGCTTACTTCAGCCCGGCGTCGCCTTGGCTGGCATGGGGTGGATTCTTGCTGATAGTGCTTGGTTACACAGGCTTTCTTGCTATCGAGTTTGTCGCGCTGTACTTCGTCAACCAGTCGGACCCCACCCCCAAGCCGACCTGGCGTGAACTGCTGGGTGCGTGGTGGGGCGAGACCCGGGTCGCACCGCAGGTTTTTTGCTGGCGCCAGCCCTTTCGCACCCATGCGGTGGCCGACCAGCTCGTGGCGCCGGCTGCCACGGCTGGCCGGCGTGGTGTCGTGTTCGTCCACGGTTTCTTCTGCAACCGGGCCTTCTGGACACCTTGGCTCAAGCGCCTGCAGGGCAGCGGCGACGCGTTTGTGGCCGTCAGTCTGGAGCCCATTTTTGGCTCGATTGACGACTACGCCCCGCAAATCGATCACGCCGTGCGGCAGGTCACCGCGGCAACTGGTCTGCCGCCGCTGCTGGTGTGCCACAGCATGGGCGGGCTGGCGGCCAGGGCGTGGCTGAAAACCATGCGCGCCGATGCTCGCGTCCACCATGTCGTCACCCTCGGAACCCCGCACCGGGGCACGTGGCTGGCGCGCTTCGGTCATGGCCCCAACAACCTGCAGATGCGTCTGCTGTCGGACTGGCACGTACAGCTCGACCACGGCATGCCCGAGGGAAGGCACGCGCGGTTTACTTGCTGGTATTCCAACTGCGACAACATTGTGTTTCCGGCCTCGACGGCCACGCTGCCGGGCGCGGACAACCGCCTGATCCGCGGCGCCGCCCATGTGCAACTGGCGTTTTTGCCCCACGTGATGGAGCACACGCTGGCGATGCTGGCAGGCTAGCTGGGCTGGGGGCAGTTACAGGGCCGGACGCTGCTGGCCGCCGGCGCTGAAGCAAGTTGGTGCGGTGCAGCGATGGCGAAGGGAGGCAATGCAAGTGCCTTCGCTGCCTACCCTGTTGTTCAGGGTGCCCGATCATGTAAAAATCCCGGGTTTCATCGATAACGACAACAAGACCGCGCGTGCCCAATAATCTCACCTCCGTTCAACGCGCGCATCGCCAGGCTGTCGCGCCCTCCATCTCGTGCATATTGCCCGCCTACAACGAGGCGGTGAACCTGCGCGGCCTGGTGCCCCAGGTTGTTGCCGAGCTGGGCGCATTGAGTCCGCAATTCGAGGTGATCGTGGTCGATGACGGCAGTCGCGACGACACCGCGCTGGTCATGCACGGTTTGTGCGCGGCGCATGCGCAGGTGATTTACGTGCAGCTTTCCCGCAACTTCGGCAAAGAGGCGGCGATCACGGCCGGCCTCGATATCGGCGAAGGCGCCGTGACCGTGATGATGGATGCCGATGGCCAGCATCCTTTGTCCTTGCTGGCCCCGATGCTGGCGAAGTGGCAGCAGGGCATCGATGTCGTGTATGCCGTACGCAAGACGCGCAGCGACCAGTCGGCCCTGCAGCGCAGGTTGACCGGTCTTTTCTATGTCCTGATCAACTGGGGCAGCCATGTCGAAATACCGGTCGATGCGGGAGACTTCCGGTTGATGGACCGCAAGGTTGTCGAGGCCCTGAAGACACTGCCTGAACGCAACCGCTTCATGAAGGGACTCTACGCCTGGGTGGGCTTTCGCAGCGAAGAGATCGAGTACGACCCCCTGCCGCGCAAGGGCGGCATCAGCAAGTTCGGCCTCAGGCGCGCCATGACGCTCGCCGTAACCGGCATGCTGGCCTTCACAACGGTGCCGCTGCGCCTGACCATGTGGCTGGGATTGCTCATGGCGGTGGGCGCGGTGGGCTATGGACTGTGGGAGGTGCTTGAATATTTCATCCAGGATCAAACCGTGCCCGGATACGCCACCATCGTCGTGGGCGTGATGTTCCTGTCCGGCGTGCAGCTGCTGGCGATCGGCATTCTGGCCGAGTATGTCGGCCGTATTTATGACGAGGTCAAACGCCGGCCCACCTACCTCGTGATGCAGCGCACCGGCCACGGCCTGGGCGGGTCGCGCGAGTCGTGATCTCCGGCCTGTGGTTCATCGCGGTTGGCAGCGCAGCGGCATTGACCCATCTGGCTGTGTTTGCGCTGCTGCACCAGCGCCTTGTGCCCGGGGCCTGGCCCGAGGCAGTCAACGCCGTGGCGTTTCTGGTCGCTTTTCTGGTGAGCTTTGCCGGTCACCGGCTGCTCAGTTTCAAGGATGCCGGCACCACGCTGAGGCAAAGCTTTGCGCGCTTTGCATTTACGGCGAGCCTGGGCTTTGTGGCCAACGAGCTCGTGTTTTCGTCGCTGCTGCACATTTTCAATGTGCCGGCCCTGCCGGCGCTGCTGGTGGCGTTAACGCTGGCAGCCGGGCAAACCTTTGTGCTCAGCCGGTTTTGGGCTTTCAGCCGCTAGACCGTCCTGTGCAGCAACACCAGACCGGTACAGGCTCCAGGCCTGGCCGCGCAGCACCCGTGCAAACCCGTCAACCTTGACGCTGTTGGGTGCCACCACCCAGCTGCCCGCCTCGGTCGCCGCCTTGGCCAGTGCTGACGGCGGCTGCAGTACCTGCCCTGCATCTGGCTCAAAGGCCGTGCCGTCGTACAGCTCGCTACGCCAGTCGTCGCCAGGGTTTTCGCGGACCTGCTCCCAGTCGCCCACCACCACCATGGGCTGGGTCATGCCGGTGTAGAACGGAAAATCGTAAGGGTACTCACCGACTGCATACACCGTGTCGGTGGTGCTGGCCTGGCAGGCAAACACCCTCGCGATGTCGTCCGTGCTCTGCTTGCGCGTGTAGCGACCGGCAGCGACGTTGACGCCTACTGCGCCGAGCAGGCACAGGCCGCACACGAGGGCGAAGGCCTGGCGCTTGCGCGCCGAATTCACGAACGCCGCGTTCCAGCCCAAAGCCGCCAGGGCCGCCAGCGCCGGCATGACGGGCAGCATGTAGCCGACCAGCTTTGAGCTGGGGATGGAAAAGAAAACGACGATGGCCAGAAGCCATGTCCACCACAACGCCACCATCTGCCTGAGCGGCAGCGGCAAGACGGTAGCGGTGCGTTTGACGGATACCCCGGCCTGGTAGATCACAAAACCAAGCCACGGGAAGAACAGCAACGCAAGGGCCACGCCGTAAAACCAGAACGGCTGGGCATTGTTGAAGCTCGTCTGGGTGTAGCGCTGGAAGTGCTCTTTGATAAACATGTAGTGCAGCAACTGGTCAAACTTCAGCTGCGCCACGGCAAACCACGGCACGGCGATGAGGGCAAAGAGAAGGAGTCCGCTGATCCAGGGCAGGTGCAGCACCTTGCGCATCTGCCGCGTCGCCAGCAGCCATATCAGCAACACCAGGCCGGGCAGAACAAGGCCGATCAGGCCCTTGGCAAGCACGCCGAAGCCGCAGGCCAAAAAGCCGGCGCGCGCCAGCCACGGGCGCGGCCGCTCATCAAGCACGAACGCCAGACCGAAGCACCACAGTGCCACGCTGATCCAGGCCGCCACGATCATGTCGTGGTTCACATACTGCCCGCCAATCAGGAATGACAGGCTGCTGCCCAGCATCCAGACCGCCGTGTGCGCGTGCTGTGCGGTGGACACGCGGCGCATGGCCAGGTAGCTCACCACGAGCATCATGGCCGCGTGCGCCGCCACCACGAGCCGCACGCTCCAGCCCGTGACGCCAAAGACCCAGATCGACAAAGCCTCCAGCCAGTACAAAAGCGGCGGCTTGTGGAAAAAAGGAATGCCATCGACCCGCGGAACCAGCCAGTCGCCCGACACCAGCATCCAGCGCCCTATTTCGCCATACCGGCCCTCGTCGGGAATCGCCAGCGGCCGCAGCGCCGCCAGAACCAGCAACATGGCGATCAGAAATGCGATGGAAAGCCAGTGTTTTCGATGTTCATGCATGCGCGAATTGTCGCAGGGCCGTGCCGGCATCGGCCGCCCCCGGATCCATCACGCGCGCACGGCCGGCGTCTCGGCGCGCAACACCGCATACTCCCAAACCCTGGCCGCGCCAATACTGTCTCCGGGCTCGGCGGCCGTCGCCGGGTGACACATGATCACCGTCCCGGCACGCGCCTCGCGTTGCCATTGCGCTAGCAGTTCCCGGTAGTGAAGTTCACCGCCCTGAAAATCATAAATGCCACTGAGGAACGGCATGCAGGGAACCGACAACTGCTCACTCAATGCCTTCAGCGCGCTGGCGCCCTGCGCCCGGATGAGCATGGGTTTGATGCCCTGGCACTGCGCCGTCGGGTTGGAAATGCGCAGCCAGGGCCGGTGTTGGGGGTAGCGCCCTGTGATTTCCGCAAGCAGGGCGTCTCGAATCCCCGCGAATTGATGCACGTGCTGATGACCGTCGATGTGGTCGGGCGGGCCGCCCCAGTGCTTTTCGAACAAATCAAGCTGCCGGGCAATCACCCGCCGGGTGCCCGCCCCCGAAAAACCGCCCCAGGCGGCGCGAAGCATGGCCTGGCCGAGCGGCAGGCCATGGCCCTCGGCCCGCGCGAAGTCACTGGTCCAGTCCAGGTGCAGCCCGACACTTGTGGTGCCCTGGGCCGCACGCAGGCGCGGCGCATCATGCGCCCAGCGCGGGGAAAGCACCATGGCACTGGTGGCCTGAATGCGGGAGGCCGCTGCGAGCTCGATGATCGCCTGCGAGCACGCGGCATTGAAAGCAAAATCGTCTGCGCACAGCAGCACGTCCGCGGGCATACGGGGCGTCATCGTTGGTTCCTGAAAGTCGCCCGCCGCACCGGCACCTTGCAAACGCTTCGCGCCGGGCCACGGGCGCTTGCATGGTAGTGGATTCCGCGCCCGCCCCGGACGGCCGGCGTGCTGCCGGTGCGAACTATGGATCCGGCCCTTTGAAATGTGAACCGTTCGCCCTGAGCTTGTCCAAAGGCGTGCACCGGCTTCGACGGGCTCAGCCGGAACGGAATTAACACTTCATCAGGCCGAAGCAAGAAGGGGGCAGGCGGCACGCCAGCGGCGTTGCGCTCAAGTTCCCCCCGACTCCGCGTGTTGTGTCGCTATTGTTTTGATAGCTGCTGGCGCAGGTTTTATATGGGCTGCAGCCCTAAAACATGCACAAATACCGCAAAAATCGCCCCTGGCGGGCCGCCCTGTGCGCGCAACAGGCCACGATCCCTGCTGCGCCGACATGGGAATTTGTCACAAGAACCGGGCGGCAGATTCACTACCCATGGGCGTGCCGGCTCCTTACCCTTGTGACGAACAGGATGGAGCGCCCCGACCATGACAACAACATTACTAGAAACCCGCCCGACCGAGGCCGGCCTGCCAGTGACATCCGGCAGCCTCGTCAGCGACACCTTCGACACCAGCCTGGATGTTCTGGGCTTGCTCGTTGACGAACTCGCCCATGGCGTGATGGTCGTCAACACGCAAGGCTGGATTCTTCACGCCAACCGTGCCGCGCGCAGTGCGCTGCAGGGTGGTTTGAGCCTTGGCACGACCCACGGCGGGCTCAAGCTCAAGTCGGTGCCCGACCCGCAGCAGTTGGGGCGCGCCCTGAGCGAGGCCGCCAGCGGCAAGCGAGCCATGATTCGCCTGCAGGACGCGGGTGGTGACTTCAATCTTGCCGTGGTGCCGCTCAATCGCCAGACCGCCGGCGCCTGCGACCGGATTGCCCTGTTTTTCTCGCGCAACGAGGCCGGCACGCCCAGCCTGCTGGCCTCGTTTGCGCAAAGCAACCGCCTGACACGCACCGAAGAGCAGGTGCTGGTGCTCCTGTGCCGCTGCCTCAGCGCGCCCGAAATCGCCATGCAGATGAAGGTCGCCGTGTCCACGGTGCGCAGCCACGTGCGCAGCCTGTGTGCCAAAACCTCCACCCGTGGCGTGCGCCAGCTGGTCAATCTGGTGGCGGCGTTGCCGCCCCTTGCGCCGGCACGGGTGCCGCCCGCCGTCCGCCTGCATTAGGGCCACGCTGCCGTAGCGCCCGGCGGCGCAGAAAATGCCATGGCCGGGTCGTAGTCAGCCCAACGTGCTAGATTACGGCCCCATATGCAGCCCGTTTCCCGCTACGACGAAAGCCTTTTCGGCCACCTGCCCGAAGAGTTGCGCGGGCTCGCGGCGCGCGGGGTGATTCGCAGCTACCCCAAAAAAGCCGTCCTCATCAACGAGGCAGAAACCGGCGACAGCCTGTTTGTGCTGCTCAAGGGCAGTTGCAAGGCGTTTGCGATGGACGAGAGCGGCCGCGAGATCACCTACAGCACGATTCACGCAGGCGACTATTTCGGCGAGATGTCGCTTGATGGCGGACCACGCTCTGCGTCGGTCATCACCAGCGAGCCCAGCACCTGCGCCGTCGTCAGCCGCGCAGCCATCAGCGAACACCTGGTGGCGCACCCGGAATTTGCCATGACCCTGGTGGTTCAGGTCATTCGCCGCGCCCGGGCCGCCACCGAGGCGGCCCGCAACATGGCCTTGATGGACGTTTATGGGCGGCTGGTCTCCGTGCTGGAAAAGCATGACGGCGTATCGATCACCCATGCCGACGGCAGCATCGCGCTGGAAGCCATCACCCACCAGGAAATAGCCAGCCGCGTCGGCGCCTCGCGCGAAATGGTCAGCCGCCTGCTGAAAGACCTGGAAAAGGGCGGTTACATCGAGATGGGCACCAAGCGGCTGGTGCTGCTGAAGAAGCTGCCTGCGCGCTGGTAGGGGCACCGCACTTCGCGTTGCTACTTAAAGCGCGTTAAAAAGATCCCGGGCAATTTGTGGTGACGCGTCGCTGGTACCGCTCAAGCGTACTGTCGAACCGCTCAAGCTACCTGCCGCTCTTACCCCATGAAGCGTCACGCTTTCCTCGGTCACGGCGAATTGATTGACCAAGCGCCGGGTTCCAGGGCGGCTGAAAGGGCTAGGCGTCAACTCGTTTCGTGGTGAGTATTCAGCTTCACTTCGATCGCTTTCCCTTAGGCCACCTGCCGTTTCGGTTTTCCTGCCGGTACCAATACCGTTAAATCCGCACTCGCGTCGTACCAATGCCAGCGCATGCGGCCCACTGATGCTATCTTCGGTGGCTTCTTCGTCATACAACGGGTCTTCAAACCGGCTTTGACGTGCTCCGCGCCGCGTACCTAAGGCTACATCGTCTCGTTCGATACTGGCATCCAAAATCGCGTGCGACTGCCCAGCGGGCGTGCTAACGACTTTCACATCAATACGCCAAAGGCCATGTGGTGCAAGGGGCCGGGATCCCGTGAGACTGGTTGTCGGCGCAATAGCGAAGAGAACGCAAGGGCTGGTTCCAGGTAGCGGGTTCGCGTAGCTCACCCCGAACAAACTGCTCGGGTCGTTGAAGGGTTCGGCATACTGAAAGAGATCGCCTTGCCTGACGGGCGGGAGCACTCGGCCATCGGGTAGGGTCACCCGCATTTCTATGACGGTATCAGGTTCCATCCAGAGCTCAAGGTAGCTCTCGGTCGCATCGCCTGGCTGCACGCGCCACATCAAGTGTTGTGAATTACCAGACTTAATTTTTAATGTGGCTTGTGTGCGTGACTGATAGCCGTTACCCGCCGGAATTACCACTTGCAAGCGGCCGGCCATGCCGTCAATTAAATCGTCGATGTACCGTTCCAGGGTACTTGAGCCGTCATGGGGTCCGGCCAGCGTGCCCCAACTGAGGTTGACCACGATCTTCACATTCGGGGCGCACTGGTTAATGATGTATGTGAAGGCACTGATAACGTCGCCGACCATCGTTCCACGACCGGAAGTGTCTTGTACCGTCCGCATGGGAAGCTGGACGAAAACGATAGGTGCCCCGTTGGCATCATCGGGAGTTTTTTCCCAGGTCGGATTGGCCGCTGGCGCATTCAGTCGTGCGCACATGGTGTCTTCCAAAAAGTAGGGTCCACAAGCCAGGTCAAGCACGTGGGTGCCGTGCGCCGCGCGGGCGCGAAGTCGATTGACCGGATCGGCGTTGCTTCCTGAAAATTCGGCGTAAACGCCCGCTTCGTCGACCCGGCCGTCTGTCGTGTGTGCCTGAATTAAGGCATCGAGTTCTGCCCCCGAGAAATCCCGTCCGTTGGGTTCACCGGGGCGCGGGTTTTGATCCCATAGCCTCTGGACCCGTGTATGAAGCGTGGTGGGCTGGTTCGGATTGCCAGTCCTGAAATGCTGATGGGCAAATGCGCATCCGTCGTCGATAAACGCAATCACTTTGCCGGAGGCGCTATTGGCGCAGGGCATTCCGGGCAAAAGCGGGCGATTCAGCGGAGGAAGTTGCTGTGCACTGGACAGGTCTCGCGGCAAGTCCAGTTCGATGCGATCAATACTGGCTCTGAGACTTGCATCACCGCGAACCGCCGCAATGAACCCGGCACTGATGGTTGCAGGAACTACGGTTGGCTTAGGTAAATCAGATCGTGGATGTAGCCTTGGATTCCGATAAGCATCTGGAATGCGTATAAGCTTGCTGCGCGCCGGCGTGGCGAGGTCACCCGGAGTCAGATCTTTCGCGAGGCTGATGAGCACCGGTAGCCATGTCGGAACGTGACTGACACCGTCGGTCGCCCCTGACTGAATCAGGTTAGCAAAACCATTGATGTCTGCCCAGACCAGATACGGATCGAGGCCATCAGCCGCGCTCGGCTCGCTGTAGTTGATCCCCGTGAAGCTGCCCACGGGTAGCGGCGACCATTCAAGTGGCTTGCCGCTATCGTTTGACGCCGGGTCTTTCGCCGGGAGTGGAGTGGTTGGGTCCATGTATTACCCCGTGCTGCCTACTGCCACTCGGCCGCAGCGAGTTGCCAAAGCTCCTGCAATATGTCTGAAGGCGTGCCTGTCAACGTACTTCCAGGATTTGTCAGCTGGTTATATGTCCCATTGTTCAGTGCCTGATTCTGGTCGAAATCAAGCGCGGCAGTTCCGTTGTGATATTGAGTGCCATCAAACGTGCGACCGTTAAAAGCAGGTTTGGCTGGATTGCAGCGAGTCAAAAAATAACTGCCAAGAGTGTGCCCCAGCAGTCGGCCTGCTGCAGAATCCACCGGGAAATGAACGCCCGCGACCGTGCGGTTGATGGCAATACGCGCCGCCAGACGCTGTAGTTGAATTCGCATCTCTGTGCCCGGCGCCGCCTTCGCCAACTCCTGGAGTACCCGCGCGGCCAGAAAGGCCTCGGTCGCGTGGCCGCTGGGCCACGAGCCATGACCGGGCGTGGCCAGCATGGGCTGAATTTGCGGAGAGTATTCGATGGGGCGCGGGCAAGCGAAAGCATGTTTGAATCGCATTTCGACGTAAAGCGCCAGCGATTGCGCCAGGCTCAGCAATTCAAGGGTATACCTGTGCCGGGCCTGCAAGCCTGAGACCGCAGCCCAAAAAGGAGAGGAATCAATTGACTGGCTGATGATCTCCGTTCCCCGGTCTTCCCGTAAATCGGCGTAGTTGTGAACCAGCGGGAGCTGAGATTCGAAAAGTGTTTTCGAAGGTCGCTTCAGTGATGCCACATGCTTGACCTGAATGGCCCCTGCACCCGCAGGAATGTCTACGTGACCGAGGCTGAATGTTTGGCCACTAGACGAGAACTGCAGTGGAGAGAAAAGTTCAGCCTGACAGGTGGTAACACGTACCCATGAATCCCATCGCTTGATACTCATTGCACCGAGGGGAGGCATAGGTGGGTTGAGCGTGACTCTGTTAAAGGTTCCTATTAACGCGTCACGGCTACGCACAAGTGCATCGGTAAAAATCGGGTTGCCCGAATAACCACTGACGCCTCCTGTGCCCCCAGTCCCGCCGGTACCTCCCGTACCTCCCGTACCACCCGTACCACCCGTTCCTCCGGTTCCACCTGTACCCCCGGTGCCGCCGGTGCCGCCCGTCCCCCCCGTTCCCCCGGTCCCGCCAAGAGCTGAAAGTGGTCCAATCGTCTGCATAGTTACCTCCCTGTAAATTAGATTCTTACTTCGGCAGACCAGCAGCTTCCAGCGCGCTGGCCCACTCGACTCCAGTCCAGAAGCTCGCACTCGCGCTTCGCTGCAAAAAGCCTGAGACAGTCAGGTCAGGCTCGAGCGCCATGAGCTGAAGAGCTGCTTCCCTTGCCTGTGTCATTTGCCCCAATCCAACGTAAGCAACGATGAGCGTTCGCCACGTAGAAGTGTGCATGCGGTTCGCCCGTAGCGAACGCAAGGAAAGCGCGATGGCCTGCTCAAAATCCCTGTTTGCGTTTGCTGCAGTTGCAGAAAGCGAATCGTAGAAATAGCGTAAAGGGTCTAGAGGCGAAAGACGAAGCGCATGTGCAGCGCTATCAACTGCACTGGCACCTTCGCCTCGAAAAGCGTGCATGGCGCCCCGAAGCAGCCAAGCCAGCGATTCATTCGGGTTGGCATCGAGCGCATCGGTATATCTTCTATTTGCGGTTTCGGTGTCTTTGAGTAGATTGGTGTGGACGAAGCCGTCTATCGTCAACGCCAGCGAATTGGTTGGCTCACTGTCCAGTGCACGTTTTGTGCAATCGATAGCCAAAGTCGCGGCTTTAGCCTGGTCAGCCCATCCCTGCGTGACTGAAAGCACGTGCCACTTCGCCAGCCACGCGTGGGGCACGGGATGACGTTTGGCACGCTCTACCAAGTGTTCCAGCATCTGGCGGGCTAGGTCGAAGTTTGGGAAATCGTTACGGTGCATCAGCGCAACCGCTGACAGCAACAGTGTGTAGCTTTCCAAGGTGGGCAGCGCATGATTTTGTGCGCGCTGCAGCTGGTGCTTCATCACTGCGCTGCTGACAGCCGACACGATTTGGGCCAGCGCGTCGTCCTGCGGATTGAAAAGACCTTGCACCGTGCCTTTAAGCGTATTGGCCCAAACAATGCGGCTGCCGCTGGCTTCGGCGAGCTCAACAAAGAGGCTGACCTGATGCCCTATCACCGTGCATCTACCTGAAAGCACATAACTGGCGCCGAGATGCTCGCGAATATCGTCAAATGCTTTCGCATCGGCTGGTAGATTCCCAAATGCCGTTGTCGAAAGCCGGGAAATAACATGCAACTCAGACGTCTTGCTCAATGCAGCAATCAATTCGTCTGCAACAGCTTCGCCAATAAGTGCATGCTGCGCTTCAGCGCCACGCGAAGCAAACGGAATCACTGCCACCGTCGGGCGCAGATCGAGCTTCACGGAGTTTCCAACCTGAATCACTGGTGCATTTCCAGGAGGTCCTATACGGTATGCGCGAACAGGCTTTTCAACATGTTTCAAGTGGCATTCGCCGAGGTCTTCGAGTTCAGCATCAAGGCCGGCTGTAAGCCGATCGCGGACTTCTGCGGAAACAACAATTTCGTCAGGTCCGGCCAGCGTCGACAGCCGAGCCGTCATGTTGACGCCGGTGCCGTAAATGTCCTGCTCGTCGGCCACGAAGTCAGCCACGTGCCCGCCAATGCGTAAATGAACCTGATTTTCCGGACGCAGAAGTATGTTTCCTGCAGCGCAGAAGTCTCGAAGGGCAAAGGCAGTTTTGATGCAGCCATTGACATGATTGAACTCCAGCATCAACCCGTCGCCCAGGCTTTTGACCATGCGCCCTTCGTGTTCCTGCAAGAGCTGCTTGGTGCGCTCCCGCAATTGCTGCCAGCGTTGTACAAATCCATCTTCGTCCGCCTCCATCAGCCTGACCGACTCCACCACATCCATAACCAGCAACACTTTCGTGCCGCGGTTCAGCGTCTGGTTCAGTTCAGCAAGTGATGTCATCGTAAGCGGGGCAGAATTTTTTTACCTCCCCATTTTGTAGGAGGAATTGCCTGTTCGCCTAAATGAATTTGTGGCGCCGATGTTGCGCCGCTAATAAATTTGTTGTATCAGCGCACGACCAACACGTCTTCCGCCAAAACCGCATCAGCCGGCAGTTCCGCCAGGCTTCGCAGCTGCGCATACAGCGGCGTGAAGTCCGGGGCCGTCATGTCGAACAGCTGCTGGAAGCTGTTGATGACGAAGTAGGTTTGCTGGTAGCTGTCGATCTTGTAGCGGGTGCGCATGGTGCGCAGCAGGTCGAGGGCGATGCGCTTCGGCTCGGGGCTTTTAACGGCGTGAACGAGTTCGCCGGACGAACTCAAGATGCCGGCGCCGTAGGCGCGCAGGCCGTCGGTTTGCTTGATCAGACCGAACTCGATGGTGTACCAGTACAGGCGCGACAGCTGCTCGCACGCGCCCAGCCGGTGCGCCTTGAGCCCGCCGGCGCCATAGGCTTGCATGTGGTCGGCAAACACCGGGTTGAACAGCAGTGGCACATGGCCGAACAGGTCGTGGAACACGTCGGGCTCGACGATGTACTCGAACTCTTCAGGCTTGCGAATCCAGTCGGTCACCGGAAACTTGCGGTTGGCCAGCAGCGTGAAAAACGGCACCTCGGGAATCAGGCCCGGCACGGCGACGACCTCCCAGCCGGTGGCGGGCGTCAGCTTGTCGTTGATTTCCTCAAAGCGCGGAATGCGGTTTTTAGCGCCCAGTGAAGGCAGGGCGGCTATGAACTCATCGCACGCCAGTCCGGGCAGCAGGGCGGTCTGCCGTTCATACAGGCGGCGGTAGGTGTCGTGGTCGGCCGGGGTGTAGGCGGCGTAGTTTTGCGGGCAGGTGTAGTCGGCGGCGACCTTGCCGTCACGCGAATAGTCGCCGCGCGGCGGGCGTTCGCTGGCACCATAGGATGTTGCCCCCACGCTCCCCACTGCGTGAGCCTCCGGCGATTCGCTGCCCCTTTCACCAAGCGAAGGGGTCGTCGCTTCCTCGGGGCGGCCCTTCGCGGCGCGGGCGGCCCCAGGGCTTGCAGACCCTTCGACAGGCTCAGGGCGAACGGAGGAGGG
>NCGI01000299.1 GCA_002256925.1 Polaromonas sp. 28-63-22 | reverse complement strand
GACAAGCTGGATGCACAGCCGGACGGCGGCGCCCTGCCGGAGGTCTGGGTGCTTGAGCTGTCGAGCTTTCAGCTCGACGCCAGCCGCAGCTTCGAGCCCAGCGTGGCGACCATCCTGAATGTGACCCAGGACCATCTCGACTGGCATGGCAACCTGCCGGCCTACGCCGCCGCGAAGTTGCGGATCTTCGGCACTGGACTGATGCTGCTCAACCGGCACGACCCTCTCGTGATGGCTGCCCTGCCACCACTCGTCAAGGGCCGGCAGCTGCGCACCTACCTCACCTTCGGCGCAGACGAGCCCGCCCGCCCGGGCGACTACGGGATTGAAACCGTCAGCGGCATGGCCTGGCTGGTGCGCGCGACCGAAGCGGACGAGACCATCAAGCGGCGCAAGGACGATGAGACAGTCTTGTACATCCAGCGCCTGATGCCTGTGGATGCGCTGCGTATCCGGGGACGTCACAACGCGACCAATGCGCTCGTGGCGCTGGCGCTCGCCACCGCGATTGGCTGCTCACTGGCGCCGATGCTGCACGCCTTGCGTGAGTACCGTGGTGAACCACATCGGGTGGAATCGGTCGGCGTCATCAACGGGGTTGAATACTTTGACGACAGCAAGGGGACCAACGTGGGTGCTACCGTGGCGGCGCTGGAAGGCCTCGGGCTCGAGCGCCAGCTGGTGCTGATCGTCGGCGGCGAAGGCAAGGGGCAGGACTTTTCGCCGCTGGCGGAACCGGTTGCGCGGTATGCGAAAGCCGTGGTGTTGATCGGGCGCGACGCTGGCCTTTTGCAACGGGCGCTGCAGGCCAGTGGGGTCGAACTGCTGAACGCCGGGAGCCTGGGCGCTGCCGTCGATATGGCTGCCCGGCAGGCTGCCAGCGGCGACGCGGTGTTGATGTCGCCCGCGTGCGCCAGTTTCGACATGTTCGACGACTACGAGCATCGCGCGCGGGTTTTCCGCGAGGCGGTCCACGCCTTGGCGCAGGACCAGGGGGTGGTTCTGTGACAGTCACTTCGCGCCTGGTGGGCTGGCTGGCGGGTGCCCGGCCAGCCGCTGCCGACGTGCTCCCGGTGCGCCTGGGCTCGCACAGCCTGTCACGCACGCCGGCCACGCCGCATCGCATGGCGGGTTTTGACCAGAACCTGGTGTGGGTCACGGTGGCCCTGCTGATGATTGGTCTGGTGATGGTGTATTCGGCGTCGATCGCGATGCCGGATAACCCGAGGTTCGCCCGCTACGCGCACACCCATTTCCTGATGCGCCATGTGCTTTCGCTGGCCATGGCTTTCGTGGCAGCTGTGCTGGTTTTCCAGGTGCCCGTCGCGACATGGGAAAAGCTCGCGCCCTGGCTCTTCGTATTTTCGCTGCTGCTCCTGATGCTGGTTCTGGTGCCGTTCATTGGCAAGGGCGTCAATGGGGCGCGGCGCTGGATCTCCTTCGGGTTCATGAACTTTCAGCCGTCGGAGCTCGCAAAATTTGCGGTGCTGCTGTATGCCGCAGACTATATGGTCCGCAAGATGGAGGTGAAGGAGCGCTTCTTCCGCGCCGTGATGCCGATGGCGTTCGCGGTGGCCATTGTGGGCCTGCTGTTGCTGGCAGAGCCCGACATGGGCGCGTTCATGGTGATCTCGGTCATCGCGATGGGCATCCTGTTTCTCGGCGGCGTCAACGCGCGCATGTTTTTTGTCATTGCCGCGGTGGTGGTGGTGGCGTTTGGCCTGATGGTGATGCTCAGTGAGTGGCGCCGCGAACGCATCTTTGCCTACCTGGACCCGTGGAGCGACAAATACTCGATGGGCAAGGGCTACCAGCTGTCGCATTCGCTGATTGCCTTCGGTCGCGGCGAGATTTTTGGCGTCGGGCTGGGTGGCAGCATCGAAAAGCTGCACTGGCTGCCCGAAGCGCATACCGACTTTTTGATGGCGGTCATCGGGGAAGAGCTTGGCCTGGTGGGCGTGGTGCTGGTGATCGGCCTTTTCATGTGGATGACGCGCCGCATCATGCACATCGGTCGCCAGTCGATTGCACTGGACCGGCTGTTTGCCGGCCTGGTCGCCCAGGGTGTCGGTATCTGGATCGGTTTTCAGACCTTCATCAATATTGGCGTGAATCTGGGCGCGCTGCCCACCAAGGGTCTGACGCTGCCCCTGATGAGCTATGGCGGTTCGGCGATCCTGATGAACCTGGTTTCGCTGGCAGTCGTGTTGAGGATTGACTACGAAAACCGCCTGTTGATGCGTGGAGGCCGGTCATGACGCAGCACGACGTGCGCAGCACCGGGCCATCCCGGGCGGGCGCAGCCCCCTCGGGGAATATCCCTCGACAGACTCAGGACGAACGGGGAAAAGCGATAAGCCTGCGGGCTCGCGTAGCCCTCGTGATGGCCGGCGGTACCGGCGGTCATATCTTCCCGGGCCTGGCCGTGGCTGAAGCCTTGCGCGAGCGTGGCTGGCGTGTGCACTGGCTGGGCGGCAAGGGCAACGCGATG
>NCGI01000039.1 GCA_002256925.1 Polaromonas sp. 28-63-22 | reverse complement strand
AGAGCCTCATTGAGTGCTGAATTCTCGATGGCGGTGATGAGCTGCGCCAGCGCGCGCCAGGCGCTCTCGCCGTGGCCTTCGATGGCGTCGAGGCTGCCTGGCGCAAAGCCCGTCAGGTCTTTGTCGCAGCGCATCACCATCTCGCCGATCATGCCGGCCAGTCCCATGGTCTGGCCGTCTTCGGGGCTGAAGATACGCGCCACGCCGTAAGCATGCAACTCGCGGATTTCTGGCGGCACGATGACGCCGCCACCGCCGCCAAACACCTGGATGTGTTCGCCGCCGCGACTTTTCAACAGATCGACCATGTACTTGAAGTACTCGACATGTCCGCCCTGGTAGGAACTGATGGCAATGCCCTGGGCGTCTTCCTGCAGCGCGGCGGTGACGACTTCATCGACGCTGCGGTTGTGACCGAGGTGAATGACTTCGGCGCCCATGCTTTGCAGAATGCGCCGCATGATGTTGATCGCCGCATCATGGCCGTCGAACAGGCTGGCAGCCGTGACGAAACGCACCTTGTTCGTGGGGCGGTAGTTGGCGAGCGTTTTGTATTCGGCGGACAGTTGGGTCATGCGGGCTCCGGGGGATGCGTGTGAAGTGCGAACGGCGGCCCGGGCAGCGTAGCTTTTAAGCGGCCGGGTATCAATCGGTTTTTGATTGACGTTTACGTCAACGTCAAATTTTACGCCGGGGCCAAAAAAAAGAGGTGCCGCAGCACCTCCCTGATTTCAGGCAAATCGATTTCCGGCCCGCCTCTTGCGATTCAAACAGGCCTTATTTGGCTTTATTTGTATAGCATCTCGGGCAACCACAAGCCAATGGCCGGGAAGATGTAGAGCAAAACGATAGCCAGAACCTGAATCGCCATGAAGGGCAGCATGCCGGCGAAAATCTGGTTCAGCGTGACATGCGGCGGGCTCACGCCCTTCAGGTAGAACGCCGCCATCGCCACCGGCGGGCTCAGGAACGCGGTCTGCAGATTCAACGCCACCAGCAGGCCGAAGAACAGCGGGTCGATGCCGAAATGCGGCAGCAGCGGGATGAAGATCGGCATGAAGATCACAATGATCTCGGTCCACTCCAGCGGCCAGCCCAGCAGGAAAATCACGACCTGCGCCAGGATCATGAACTGCACCGGCGTCAGGTCCATCGACAGCACCCACTGGTTGATCAGTTCCTGCCCGCCCAGCAGCGCGAATGCCGCCGAGAAAATGCTGGATCCGACAAACAGCCAGCACACCATCGCGCTGGTTTTAGCCGTCAGGTAGACCGACTCCTTGAGCACCTGCATGTTGAGCTTGCGATAGGCCGCCGCCAGCAGCAGGCCGCCCATTGAGCCCATGGCCGCCGCCTCGGTCGGTGTCGCCAGCCCGAACACGATGGTTCCCAGCACCGCCAGAATCATCATCGCCAGCGGAAAGAACGAGCCCAGCAGCATCTTGAAGATTTCCAGCCGCGCGAAACTGAAGTAGGCATAGAACAGCCCGAGAGCCACGCCGACGCTGGCCAGCGCAACCCAGAAGGTGGCCGGGACCGGCAAGCGCTCCAGCGGAGCACCCGGCGTGGCGGCAGCGGTTTCGGGTGCGGCAGCAGGTGCCGGAGCAGGAACGGCGGCCGGCGGCGTGAGCGCTGCCGAAGCGGCCGGGTCTTCCGGCGGTGGCTGCAGGCCGCCCTCGGCAGTGGGCTCCTGCAGGCCGCCCGACTCTTCGGCGGCTGGCGGCTCGTTGAAACCGCCTCCCATTGACTCGAGGCCTTCAACTACTTCCCGCTGGACCGGCTCGGTGACCTTGACGAAGACGACGCCCATGATCACCGCCACCGTCAAAGCCGGCAGCAGCGCAATGAACAGGTGGTTAACCAGCGTGCGCATGGGCACGTCGGCATTGCGCTTGCCCTTGATCGCGCCGATCAGGCCCGGCAACACCTTGTTATTAATGCGCGTCGAAACGATTTCGGCGAACGCCGGAAGCGGAACGCGCCGGTCTTCGGCCGACATCGGCGGCGCCAGATGCGGCTTCCACTTCGCGATGATCACCACATAGGCCACGTAAAGCGTCGCCAACATGATGCCGGGGAAAAAAGCGCCGGCGTAGAGCTTGACGACCGATACGCCGGCCGTTGCGCCGTAAACGATCAGCATGACCGAAGGCGGAATCAGGATACCCAGGCAGCCGCCTGCCGTGATGGCGCCGGCCGACAGCTGAACGCTGTAGCCCGCCCGCAGCATGGCTGGCAGCGCCAGCAGGCCCATCAATGTCACCACGGCACCGACGATGCCGGTGGCGGTCGCGAAGATCGCGCAGGTGATGATGGTCGCGACGGCCAGCGAACCCGGCACGCGTGCGGTCGCCAAGTGCATGCTCTTGAACAGCTTTTCAATCAAATTCGCGCGTTCGATCAGGTAACCCATGAAGACGAACAGCGGGATCGAGATCAGCACGTCGTTGGACATGACCGAAAAGGTGCGCTGAACCATCAGGTCCAGCGTCTGCTGCACGGCCAGCCCCGGGTTCTGACTCTTGTAGGCAATCCAGGCGAAGACCATGCCCATGCCCATCAGCGTGAAGGCTGTCGGAAACCCCAGCATGATCGCCACGACGACCAGCGCCAGCATCAGCAGGCCGAGGTGGCCGTTCTGCATTTCGGACGGCGACGGCAGCAAGATAAAGGCTGCGAGCACCACGCCCGCCATGATGGTCAGGCCAAACCAGACTTCTTTCTTCATTTGGAGCCCCTCGGGTGAGCCACAACCAGCTCGTCGAGCTTGGCAATATCTTCGTCTTTCACGTGAACCATTTCCTTCAGTTTTTCGACATCGACCTCTTCCACGTCCTCGCTGCGGGAAGGCCATTGACCCATCTTGAGGCAGACGATGCAGCGGACAATTTCGACGAGGCCCTGAGCCAGCAAAATGGCCCCGGCAATCGGAATGATGGTTTTAAACGGGTACACCGGCGGGCCATCGGCCGTGATGTTGGAATGCTCGTTGATGGCCCACGATTCGGCCGCAAAGGTGTAGCCGGCCCAGGCCAGCGCAAACACGCCAGGAACGAAGAACAGGATGTACAGCGCTAGGTCGAGGCCGGCTTGCAGACGCGGCGGAAAAAAACCATATAGCACGTCGCCGCGCACATGGCCGTTTTTGGAGAGCGTGTAGGCGCCGGCCATCATGAACAGGCTGCCATAAAGCATGCTCATCACATCGAAGGCCCAGGGGTGCGGGTTGTCCAGCATGTAGCGGGAGAACACCTCCCAGGTAATTAAAAATGTGAGCGCGACGATCAGCCACGCGAACAGTTGACCGGTCAGCGTGCTGACCTTGTCGATAAAGAGAAGTAGTTTTTGCATTTTGGGAGGTCCATAAAAAATCAGCCACCCGGATTGTGCCCGGATGGCTGATGGGAAAAACTGCGTACGGACGGTCAGGCTTTTTTCGGTGCAGCTTTCTTTCCGCCGAAGAAATGATCGACGGCCATCCGGCGGCTGATGTTGGTGTCCTGGTCCCACTTCACGGCGCGTACCGCAAAGGCTTTCTGCGACGCGACGATTTCCTTGAACAGGGGGTTCTCGGCCGATTTTTTCTCCAGGATGCCTTCCCACAACGTGAGCTGCTCCTGCAGGATCGCGTCAGGCGTTTTGTAGAACCTGACTTTGTCCTTGGTTTGCAGGTCGATGTAGTCCTTCGAGTAGCGGTCGATGGCCTTCCAGGACATGTCCGCCGATGCAGCTTCGGTTGCACCGGCGATGATGGCTTTCATCTTCGCCGGCAGCGAGTCGTACTTGGTCTTGTTGAACATGATCTCGAAGGTCTCGGCGCTCTGGTGGTAGCTTTGCAGCATGCAGACCTTGGAGACGTCGGGAAAGCCGAGCAGGCGGTCCGACGTGGCGTTGTTGAACTCGGCGCCGTCAAGCAGGCCGCGGTCCATTGCCGGTACGATCTCGCCGCCGGGCAGCGCGTTGACCGCCGCGCCCATGGCCGTGAATAGGTCGATGGCCAGACCGTTGGTGCGGAACTTCAGGCCCTTGAAGTCGCTGGACTTGGTGATCGGCTTTTTGAACCAGCCGAGTGGCTGGGTCGCCATCGGGCCATACAGGAAGGACTGCACGTTGCCGCCGATCGACGAATACAGCTTGGCCAGCAGTTCAGCGCCACCGCCGTATTTGTGCCAGGCCAGCACCATGTTCGCGTCCATGCCGAAGGCCGGGCCGGAATTCCACAGAGCCAGCGCGTTCTGCTTGCCGTAGTGGTAGCCGAGCACGCCGTGGCCGCCGTCCAGTGTGCCTTTGGATACGGCTTCGAACAGGCCGAAAGCCGGTACGACGGAACCAGCTGGCAACACTTCAATTTTCAGCTCGCCGCCGGTCATGTCGTTGACCTTCTTGGCGTAATCGAGTGCGTACTCGTGGAAAATGTCCTTGGCGGGCCAGGTGCTCTGCCAGCGCATCGAGATAGGTCCCGAGGCGGCCTGCGCGCTGGCGATCATCGGAGCAGACAGCGCTCCAGCGGCGACGGCAGCGCCCTTCAGGAGGCCGCGGCGGCGAGGGCTTTTGTTTTCGGTCATAGCGATGAGCTCCAGTGGTTTGTGGACGGGTTCTAAAGAAGTCTCGAATTTTCAAACACGACACGCCACCGACAAAGAGGGTTTTCACCGAGATTTCCCCTCGATTACCCTCAATATAGGTGGAACCGGTTTTCCAAATTGGCTTGAGTGTGCCGCCCAGACCCCTTGTGGGAGCACTCCGGAGATTGGGTCTTGGCTGGGAAGTTCCCTATTTCCCAGCAATGGTCCGGTCGAGGAAATCGACGTTTCGCCTCTCGAAGCTGCACCCATGAAATGCGGGAACTACTAAGTGCACAGGGCCTTAAGTGGGATAGATTAGTGCGGTGCATATGGCCCAGCGTTGAAGCGGTGAGCGCGGCAAAGAACCGGCGCAACCCCGACAGGCTTGTGCAGACAATGTATCTATCAACCTGGAGACACTTTATGAAAATTCATTTTGCAAAATTGGCCATCGCGTCGGTTGTTCTGAGCTTTGGCAGCATCGCTGCAGCGGCTGATCCGATCAAGATTGGTGTGGATGGCCCGTTCACGGGCGGCTCATCGTCCATGGGCGTCAGCATGCGTGATGGCGTGAGACTCGCGGTGACCGAAATCAACAAGGCCGGCGGCGTGCTGGGTCGCAAGATCGAACTCATCGAGCGGGACGACGAGGCGAAAAACGAGCGCGGCGTGCAGATTGCCCAGGAACTGATCAACAAGGAAAAAGTCACTGCCGTCGTCGGCTACATCAACACTGGCGTTTCGCTGGCTTCGCAGCGTTTCTTCCAGCAAGCCAAGATCCCCGTCATGAACAACGTGGCCACCGGATCGATCGTGACGCACCAGTTTGACAAGGACCCTGACAACTACGTTTTCCGCAACGCAGCGCCCGACAATATTCAGGCACCCATGATTGTGGAAGAAGCGATCACCCGCCGTGGCTATAAAAAGGTCGCCATTCTGGCGGACTCCACCAATTACGGCCAATTGGGACGCGAAGACCTGGAAAAAGCACTGAAAGCCAGGGGCATCACGCCCGTCGCTGAAGAAAAGTTCAACATCAAGGACGTCGATATGACGGCCCAGCTGCTCAAGGCCAAGGAAGCCGGCGCAGAAGTTGTGCTGACCTACGGTATTGGCCCCGAGCTGGCACAAATTGCCAACGGCATGACCAAGCTGGGCTGGAAAGTTCCGATGATTGGCAGCTGGACGCTCTCGATGGCCAACTTCATTGACAACGCCGGGCCTGGCGGTGAGGGTGCGCGCATGCCGCAAACCTTTATCCAGGAAGCCAGTTCCCCCAAGCGCAAGGCCTTCATCGACGACTACCTGAAGACTTTCAAACCCAAAAACAACCGCATCGATTCACCGGTGTCGGCCGCCCAGGGATATGACTCCATTTATCTGCTGGCAGCAGCCATCAAGCAGGCCAACAGCACCGACGGACCAAAAATTCGTGAAGCGCTGGAAAACCTGAACACCAAGGTTGAAGGCGTGGTCATGACTTACGACAAGCCTTTCAGCAAGGCCAATCACGAAGCAATTTCGGCCAGCATTCCCGTGATGGGCGTGGTCCAAAATAGCCGCGTGGTTCGCGAGGCGCAGTCAAAATAGAAGCCCTGCCGGCCAAAAAGTAGCCGCGCTGCGGCGCTGGGCGATGGGCACCGCGTTGGCCAATTTGGCTTTCGCGGTGCTTTTTTATGTCATTGACTACCCGGAGATGCCCGGCACTTACTGTCGGTGCGGGCTGATTCCGGCTAATTTCGTGGAATTGAATTTATGGACATCCTGCTTCAACTTATTTACAGCGGTATCGCGCTGGGCATGATCTATGCGGTCATTGCCTTCGGCTACCAGCTGACCTTTCAGACGTCCGATACCTTGAACTTCGGCCAGGGTGACGCACTCATGCTGGGCGCCATGGTGGGGTTAACGCTGGTGAATTTAGGCGTCAACTACTGGCTGATGATTCCATTGGTCATTGTGTTTGGTCTGTTGCAGGGTGGCCTGGTGGAGCGTATCGGTGTACGCCCCGCCATCAAGATCAAGAGCGAGTTTGGCTGGATCATGTCCACCATTGCGCTGGGCATCATTTTCAAGAACGTCGCAGAGAACGTCTGGGGGCGGGACGATCTGAAATTCCCCTCGCCATTGCCCGAGTCTCCGCTGAAAGTGCTGGGCGCCAATATCTTGCCCATGGAGATCCTGGTGGTGGTGGGTGCTTTGCTGATGATGCTGGCGGTCGAGTTCTTCAACCGCAAAACCATCTACGGCAAGGCCGTCGTTGCCACTTTCAATGATCGGGATGCCGCCAAATTGATGGGCATCAATACCGGTCTGGTGATTACCTTTTCCTACGCACTGTCTTCAGCGACGGCCGCCTTTGCCGGCGTGCTCATTGCGCCGCTGACCCTGACCGGCGCCACCATGGGGGCGGTGCTCGGCCTGAAGGCCTTTGCGGTGGCCATCATCGGCGGCCTGACCAGTGGCATGGGCATCATCGTGGGCGGCATTATTCTCGGCATTGCGGAAACCACCACGGGGTTTTATCTTTCCACCGGCTACAAGGACGTCCCGGGGCTCGTGCTGCTGCTGCTGGTACTTGCCTTCAAGCCTGCCGGCCTGTTCGGCAAAACCGCAATCAAGAAGGTCTGACGATGAACCGCAAGACTCTTGTTGCGGCCGTACTCGGCCTGGCCTTGCTCGCTGCTGTTCCGCTTTTCACCGGCAACTCGTACTACGTCCACATGGTGGGCACCATCATGATCTACGCGATCCTGCTCTTCGGCCTGGATATTGTGGTCGGCTATACCGGCCAGGTTTCCCTCGGTCATGCAGGTCTTTTCGGTGTTGGGTCCTACACGGCCGGCGTCCTGTTCATGAAACTCGGTGCGCCGCTGTGGTTGATCATTCCGGCCAGTGTGATCGTCACCGCCGCGTTTGGCGCGCTGCTCGCATTGCCGGCCCTGCGCGTCACCGGGCCCTACCTGGCCATGGTCACGCTGGCATTCGGCACCATCATCCAGATACTGATCAACGAGATGACTTTTCTCACCGAAGGTCCGATGGGTATCACGATTCCCAAGCCATCCCTGGCCGGCTTTCAACTCGACGAGCGAGGTTTTTTCTGGCTTGTTTTCGCATTGATGGTGACGTCGCTGGTCATCGTGCATCGCATACTGCGTTCGCAACTGGGCCGGGCTTTTGAGGCCTTGCGGGGCAGCCCGGTGGCATCGGACTGCATGGGCGTCTCGGTCTACCGATACAAGGTTTATGCCTTCGTGATCAGTGCCGGCTTCGCGGGACTGGCTGGCTGTCTGTATGCCTATTCAGAGCAATATATTTCCCCCAACACCTACAACTTCGAACTGACGGTGCTCTTCCTGCTGGCGGTCATCATGGGCGGCCGCAAGACGCGTTCCGGCGCCCTGCTCGGGGCTGCCATCATCGTGATACTTCCGAACCTGCTGGACGATCTCGCAACCTTCCGGATGGTGGCTTTGGGTCTGGCCGCATTGATCGCTGTGGGCGCCGTGGTGGGTGTGATCAAGAAAAAAACCACGCCTAAAGCCATGGCGATTCCCGTGGTCGGTACGATGGCTCTGGCCGGGTTCTCGTTCTGGCTGGAATCCATCACGGACTGGCGACTGACCATTTTCGGCCTGATGATTCTCTTCGTCGTGTACTACCTGCAGGACGGCATCGTGGGATTTGCCCGTAGTCTTTTCCAGACAAGAAAGTCTGGACGCCACGCTGACCCGGCGGGCGCGACCACCGCCACCGGCAAAGACGCCGTGATGATGGCAGCGAATGCCGGCACCGCCGAGGCCGGCGGTGATCTGCTGGTGGCCAAGGGCGTGCTGATGCAGTTTGGCGGCCTCAAAGCCCTCAACCTGGTGGACCTCCGCATCAAGCGCGGCACCATCCACGGGCTGATCGGCCCCAACGGTTCCGGCAAGAGCACCATGATGAACGTGCTGACTG
This sequence comes from Polaromonas sp. 28-63-22, assembly GCA_002256925.1. Classification (GTDB taxonomy): domain Bacteria; phylum Pseudomonadota; class Gammaproteobacteria; order Burkholderiales; family Burkholderiaceae_C; genus Polaromonas. Next base: position 6,371 of record NCGI01000039.1, on the reverse strand, counting down.
GTATTTATGTGCCCACCGCCGGCAGCATCGAGTTTGCAGGCCGCTCAGTCGTCGGGCGGACATCGTCGGACATCGCGCTGTCCGGTATCGCGCGAACCTTCCAGAACGTCCAGTTGTTCGGTGAAATGACGGCCTTGCAAAACGTGCAGGTGGGCTTGCACCATACCTTCGACAGCAACATTGTTGATGTGTCGCTGCACACGCCGCGCTACAACCGGGAGGAAAAAGTCGCCACAGAGCGCGGTTTGGGTCTGCTCCATTTTGTCGGCCTGGGCGAGCTTGCGACGGAAGAGGCGCGCAACCTGCCCTACGGCAAGCAGCGTCTGCTGGAAATCGCCCGCGCACTGGCGCTGGACCCCCAACTGCTTTTGCTCGACGAGCCCGCTGCAGGACTGACCGCACCGGACATCAAGGAGCTGATCTCCATCATCCGCAAGATCCGCGACCACGGCATCACGGTGATACTGATCGAGCACCACATGGATGTGGTGATGAGCATTTGCGACTCGGTCTCGGTACTCGACTTCGGTCAGAAAATTGCCGAAGGACGACCTGCTGAAGTACAGGCGGATGAAAAAGTAATCGAGGCTTATCTCGGTGGCACCGCCGCGTAAGGAACGTCAATATGTTGAGTATCAAAAATCTGGAAGCCGGCTACGGCAAAGTGCAAGTTCTTCATGGCATTTCCATCGAAGTGCCCAAGGGCAAGGTGGTCACCCTGATTGGCTCCAATGGCGCCGGCAAGACAACCACGATGCGTGCCGTTTCCGGCATGATCAAGCCCACAGCCGGCGAAATTACGCTTCATGGCAAACGTATCGACGGACTGGAGTCTTACACCATCGCCAAGCAGGGCCTGGCGCATTCGCCCGAGGGCCGGCGTGTGTTTGCCACTATGACGGTGACCGACAACCTGACTCTTGGCGCCTTCCCCCGCCTCACGGGGAGTCGCCCCAAGGGCGATGTGCCGGGCGATCTGGAACGGGCCATGGAGCTGTTTCCGCGCCTCAAGGAACGTCGCAACCAGCTCGCCGGAACCCTGTCGGGCGGCGAACAGCAAATGCTGGCCATGGCACGCGCGGTGATGCTGAATCCGGAAATCGTCCTGCTCGACGAGCCCTCGATGGGGCTGGCCCCTATCCTGGTTGAAGAGGTTTTCCGGATCATCGCGGATCTGAAGGGACGCGGTGTCACGATGCTTCTGGTCGAGCAGTTTGCCGCAGCGGCGCTGAAGGTGGCCGACTATGGGTATGTACTGGAAAACGGGCGTATTTCGGTGCATGGCGAAGCCGCCAGCCTGCGCGACGACCCCGCCGTGAAGGCCGCCTACCTCGGCGGAGGCGGGCACTGAAAATGGCGCCGCAGCAACCTGTTCGCCGCGTCAGGTCACCGTGACGCCGGCAAGCGCAGGGTCGCCGGGCGGATAGCGCAGGCCCAGCTGTTGCAGGGTCGCCCGCACCACCGTGGCAATCATCAGGTTGCGATGGGTTTTGGAGTCCGACGGCACGACCGTCCACGGCGCCCAGGGCGTGCTTGTCGCTTGCAACAAGCTGGCATAGGCGCGCTGGTAGAGCTTCCACTGTTTGCGCACTTCGATGTCGCCGGCGCTGAACTTCCAGTGCTTCGTCGGGTCATCGATGCGCTCCTGCAGGCGCGCACGCTGCTCGTCAAAACTGATATGCAGCATGAACTTGAGCACCACCGTTCCGGTGTCGCACAGCATGCGCTCAAAATCGTTGATGTGCTGGTAACGCCGGGCTGTCTGCGCGGGCGAGATCCAGCCATTGACAGGCGGCACCAGCACGTCCTCGTAATGGCTGCGGTTGAAAATCATGACCTCACCGGCGCCGGGTAACTTCTGGTGAATACGCCACAGGAAGTCATGTGCACGCTCCTCCTCCGTCGGCGCTTTCCAGCCAAATGTGCGAACGCCCAGCGGACTGATACGTCCGAAAACACCCCGCAACGTGCCGTCTTTGCCGGACGTGTCGGTTCCCTGCAGGATCACCAGCAGCTTGTGGCGCTTGTCCGCAAAAAAGAGATTCTGCAAAACGTCGAGGTCGGTGGCAAGTTCCTCCACCACGGCCTTGTCGCGGGCTTTGTCGCCGCTTGAAAAAGGGGTGGCGGACGGATTGAAGTCTTTCATGGACGGCACACCTGCCCTGCCTGCCGACCCACGCTTGTCGCGCATGCCGTCCACCACCGGCGGTTGCCACGGGGCGAGTGTTTTGGCCAGCGCCTTCAGGGCTGCTTTGGTCGGGGCGGCAGACGGTTCAGTGGACATCAGGATCTCCGTGAGAGGGTGAGGCGCGTATCCGTGTGGTCAGGCGATGGGGGCAGGTGCGGCAAGCGCGGTTTGAGAAAACTTGCCGTCAACGCCCGCCACATCATTTTGCATGCGATCGCTGGGCGGGATTCCTTCAACGCATCTTCTCGCGTTGCGGGCGCCGTGCAGGCGCTGCGAGGGAGGCGCTCACGGAATGACCGCAGAAAGAATAAACTTGATTTTCCGGCGGGTCATTGGCCCGGCTATTGCGTTTTAATCCCTCTCTCTGCCAAGGACACCTTCCCCAATGAACTCGCCATCGCCCGACACATCATCCTCGACCCGGCAAGCTGATCGTCTCAACCTGCAGCCCGCCAGCGGTTATGCCGGCGATGTTTCGCCAGAGCTTGCCTGGTCCTGGGTTCAATCCGGCGAGGCCGTGCTGGTCGATGTGCGCTCTGATGCCGAGCGCGCCTGGGTCGGTTTTGTTCCCGCTGCCGTCGCGCTTGCCTGGAAGCATTGGCCCGGTATGGCCTTGAATGGCAGTTTCGACGACGGCTTGAAAAAAGCCGTCCCCGCCGGGAAGAAGGCCGTGATGCTCTGCCGCAGCGGCGTCAGGTCTATCGCTGCCGCCAAACGCGCCACCGAACTGGGCATCGCGGCCTACAACATTCTGGAAGGCTTCGAGGGCGATGGGGATGAGCACGGCCACCGTGGGAATTCAGGTGGCTGGCGTTTTCGCGGGCTGCCGTGGAAGCAGGATTGAGGGTGAGGAACGAGAAACGGCGGGCGAAGCACCGAATTGCCTGTCAACCGATAATGGATACGTTTAGTAACAATCATTTGAGTTGTTACTGATTGGAGCATCGGTTTATTAGGTCGATAGTTCCCATATTCAGGAACTTTGGAACCATTGGTGACTGAGACCTGTTAGTTCTGACAGGGGCCGGGGCGTTTCAATTTGTTTGCGCGTTTTCAATGAAGGTTCTTTTTCAACGGAGCCTCTCATGCAAGTAATGGAACGCCAGCTTCCCGCCACACCGAACACCCTCAAGCAGCCGCCTCTATTGCCCCGACTCCGTGAGCGCCTCGAAACGCAGTTTTTGCCCCACTGGAACACCCAATGGGGGGGCAAATGCATCCTTCATGGCCGGCCCTCGGGGCCGGACGCCATCCGGCTGGACGGCAACGACTACCTGAACATCTCAGGTCATTCTGAAATCGTCGGGGCGCAAATCGCCAACCTGCGCTGCGACAGCGAAAACGTGATTCAGTCGGGCGCTTTCCTGCTCGACGCGCATCCCTCGCGCCGGCTTGAAGCGTCAATGGCAGCCTGGATTGGCAAGGAAGACGGCTTTATCTGCCAGTCCGGCTACGCCGCCAACGTCGGCCTGCTGCAGGCGATTGCCGATGAGCACACGCCCGTTTACCTCGACACGCTCGCGCACACCTCGCTCTGGGAAGGCGTACGCGCCGCCCGCGCGCCGGCACATCCTTTTCGTCACAATGACCCTGCGCATTTGTCGAAAGTCATCGCACGCAACGGCCCCGGGATCGTGGTGGTGGACTCGGTCTACAGCACGACCGGTGCCTTGTGTCCGCTGCGCGAGATGGTGGAGGTTGCCGAGCAGCATGGCTGCACGATTCTGGTGGATGAATCGCATTCCCTCGGGACCCATGGTCCGCAGGGAGCCGGTCTTTGCGCCGAGCTTGGTCTGGTTGACCGTGTCCACTTCATCACGGCCAGCCTGGCCAAGGCGTTCGCCGGTCGGGCGGGGTTTTTCACCGTGCCGGCGGAGCTTCGCTACTACGTACTGCATCACAGCTACCCCAATATTTTCAGCTCCTGCCTGTTGCCGCATGAAATCGCAGGGCTGGCTGCCACGCTGGAGGTGATTCGGGCCAGTGACGACGCGCGTGTCCGCCTTCACGCCAACACCCGCAGACTGCGCGCCACCCTTTCGGACATCGGCTATCCGATTCATCAGGGTACGCAGCAGATCATTTCACTGGAGGCCGGCCTGGAGCCCGACACGATGGTGCTTCGGGATCGCCTCGAGGAGCGCAATGTGTTTGGGGCCATATTCTGCGCGCCGGCCACCAGCCGCAACCGTGCGATGGTGCGCCTGACGCTAAACGCCGGATTGACGGAAAGTGAACTGGACGAGATTGAAAAGGTCGCCCGCGAGGTGGCTCCCATCGTCAAGCCCTGGGATTGGCCGATTGCGCGCCGCGCCCGCGCCGGCAGGCAAGAGAGTTAGTCCCACACCTAATCTTCCAGCTTTCTGGGTTCACGAGCCGCCAGGAAATGTTCGTGGCTGTGGGCCGGTGCTGGCGCCAGGGACTCGTCCAGCACGAAAAGTGCGGCGTACAGGCTGCCGATGTCGCCCGCGATGCAGAACGCCGCCTGCGGCTGGGGCTTGCGGCCGGTACCCAGCGCAAGTTGCAATTCGAGGTCCAGAAGCTTTTTTCCGGAACGAAGATCCTCGACCGTCCCGCTATTCCAGCCCTGCGACTCGGCCATTTCGGCCAGCTCGGGAAGATTCTCGGCCGGTTCGAGCTGCAGCCAATGGACCTGCCCCTTCGGGTCAAGCGCCAGAATGCCAAAAGGCGCACCGATCACCACGTGTTCGATCCACTCCCTTCGGCGCAGCCATTCTTCGAGCTGCCGGGCGATGGCCGGGTCACACAACAACGCCTACTGCTGGCGCGAAAGCGTTGCACGCCACGTCTGCTGGTGCCGGGCATCGGGGGTATCGAGCAGTTCCTGAATGGCACCCGTCAGCCGGAGGCGAATGTCAGCAGCCTGCTTGGGAACAAAGCGCTCGATCAGTCCACGGTTGAAAGCCGAAACGGCAAGTTGCTCCTCGACGCGCCCGGTCAGCAAGATCCGTGAGCCCGTCCAGCCGGTCAATTCGCTCAGCACCTGCAGGCCGCTCATGGCCGGCATGGCGTAGTCCACCACACAGACCCTGGTCAAGGCAAACCGCTGCCCCTTGTCGTCCTGCCAATACTGCAGGATCAGCGGAATCAGCGGAGCACCAGCCTGCCAGCGGGTGACAATTTCCTGCTGACGCCACCCGTCGGCTTCCCACAGCGCCGGCTCGCGCATCAGATGACCAATACAAGCCACAGGGCTGAGAAACAGCTGGACATGCCAATGCGCCGGCATGACCTCGGCCAGCATCTCAAGATAGTCGGCATCGTCGTCGAGAAATACAACGCTTGCGGGCCGGTGGTGAAGGGCGAAAGACATGGGGTTGCAATCAGTGGTTATCTCAAGGGGGATGCGCGCATGAGCTGCTGCCGCGCTACAGGAAGCTCAATGGTGAAAATGGCGCCCAGGGCGAAGTCTGATTTGACCTTGATGGTTCCACCCGCGCTTTGCACCACGCGCTGGCAGAAAGCCAGTCCCAGTCCGTGCCCGGACCCACGCTTGCTGGAGAAAAACGGCTTGAAGATCTGCCGAAGCAGGGCCGCGTCGATCCCCATGCCTTCATCGGACACCACGATGCGGCCGCGATCATGAAGCACCCCCACTTCAATGCGCAAGGCGCCCGGCGCGTACCGGGACTCCGCGGCCATCAGTGAATGCAGTGCGTTTTTTATGAGGTTGTCCAACACCTGCGCAAACTGGCTGCGGGAAGATCGAAACGCAAAGTCATGGTGAACGACCACCTGTATGCATTCACGCTGGCGGCTGGTTGAAAACGGGTAGGCCAGCACCACGTCCCGGACAAGACGCCCGGCAAACACCAGCTCGTTGTAACGGGGAAGTTCCAGCAGCTTGGCGTTGGCTATCTCGGTGTCGATCTGGCGGTTCATGTTGCGCACCAGCGCGTGCAGCCGGTTGGCCAGCTTGTCCAGCTGGGCGGTTCGCGGACTGGCCGGCAGGCGCTGGGCCTCCAGTTGCAGCGCGTCACCGATCAAGGCGGCTGTTGAAAGAGGCGTACGCAACTCATGGGCCATGATGCCCATGGTCGTGAGCGTGCTGGCGAGGTGCCCGCGCCTGAGGTTGGCCGTTGACAGGCCAAGGAGCACGGCGCAGCCCCAGCTGAATCCGATCACCGCGGCATCCAGCAATTTCTCATCGCTGTTGAGGTAG
>NCGI01000038.1 GCA_002256925.1 Polaromonas sp. 28-63-22 | reverse complement strand
CGACTGCCGTGCGCTGAAACTGCCCTGGCTGGAGTTGCCCAGCCGCGCCGCAATTTCTGTGGCGTTGGCCCAGTCGCGGGAACGCTCGTAAATCGACAGGAGGGCCAGTCGCGCTTCTTCCTCGAACGGGGTGCCTTCGAGTTTGCGCAAGGCGGATTCGGCGCGGTCAAGGAGCCCGGCCTTGAGAAAGTCAAGCGCCAGCGCGTGTTGCGCACGGTCGCGTTCAGGCTGGCTGAGATCGCCGCGGGACATCAGGTGCTCGTGCACCCTGACCGCGCGCTCATACTCGCCGCGACGGCGAAACAGGTTGCCCAGGGCAAAGTGCAGCTCGGAAGTGTCGGGGTCGTTCTGGACGGCTTCAATGAAAGCGTCAATCGCCTGGTCCTGCTGCTCATTGAGCAGAAAATTCAATCCCTTGAAGTAGGCCTTGGGCGCCTGGCGGTTTTCAATCCGCATCTGCCTCAGGTCCAGGCGCGAGGCCAGCCAGCCTAGCGTGAAGAAAAACGGCAACCCCAGCAGCACCCAGGTGAAATCAAATTCCATGGTGCAGGGTCGAGGGTTGCTCACTGACGATTGATTGCGCTGACGACGCGGCATGCCGTGCAGTCCGGCGGCTTTCCCGGTGCCTTTTCCACCAGCGCGGCATCATCAGCAGGACGCCCAGGATCAGGCCGCAGGCAAAAGCGGTCAGGACAACCAGCACCAGCGGCGATTGCCACGCCGTACCAAAGAAAAAGTGAACTGAAACCGTTTGCTGGTTATTCAGTGCAAAGGCGAACAGGGTAAAAAAAATGGCTGCCTTAAGCAGCCACATCAGGTATTTCACTTGGCAATCCCTCGAGTGGTCTGGCAATTGTAGCCAGCCCATCCGGGAAAGCCTTCGAAATCTAGTGCGCGTCCGGGGTCCCCAGAAGTTCGGCCGTTCGCGCATCCACGGCCTCACGCAGGGCTTTGCCCGGTTTGAAATGGGGAACCCGTTTTTCGGGAATGGCCACACTCTCGCCAGACCGTGGGTTACGCCCCATGCGGGGCGAACGCCGGTTGATGGAAAAACTGCCAAAACCCCTGATTTCAATCCGGTGGCCGCGCACCAAGGCCTCGCTCATGGCGTCAAGAATGGTCTTGACGGCATATTCGGTGTCACGGTGCGTCAGCTGGCCGAAACGGGAGGCCAGTTCTTCGACGAGGTCGCTGCGGGTCATGGGATCGGGCGTTCGCTGGTTTGGGGACAGAGCGGACAGGTAGCTACGCTACGTTGTCCGCTCTGTCCCGCAAAGCTATGCGCTTACTTGGTCTCGTTGCTGTCCATCTTGGCGCGAAGCAGGGCGCCAAGGTTGGTCAGGCCGGCGTTGTCGCGTGACGACTGCTGGCTCAGAGACTGCATGGCTTCCTGCTGGTCAGCGTTGTCCTTGGCTTTGACCGACAGCTGGATGTTGCGGGTCTTGCGATCCACGTTCACCACCACGGCCGACACTTCATCGCCTTCTTTCAACACGTTGCGCGCATCTTCGACGCGGTCACGGCTGATCTCGCTGGCACGCAGGTAGCCGATGATGTCTTCGCCCAGATCGATCTCGGCGCCTTTGGCATCAACGGTCTTGACCTTGCCGGTCACGATCGCGCCCTTGTCGTTGATCGACACGAACGTGGTGAACGGGTCGGAGTCAAGCTGCTTGATGCCCAGCGAGATACGCTCACGGTCAACGTCAACGGCCAGCACGATGGCTTCGACTTCCTGGCCCTTTTTGTAGTTGCGCACGGCGGCTTCGCCAGGCTCATTCCACGACAGGTCAGACAGGTGAACCAGACCGTCGATGCCTGCCGCCAGACCCACGAACACGCCAAAGTCGGTGATCGACTTGATCGGGCCCTTGACGCGGTCGCCGCGCTTGGTGTCTTGCGCAAACTCTTGCCACGGATTGGCCTTGCACTGCTTCATGCCCAGGCTGATACGACGCTTGTCTTCGTCGATCTCGAGGACCATGACTTCGACTTCATCGCCAAGCGCCACGAGCTTGCTCGGTGCGACGTTCTTGTTGGTCCAGTCCATCTCGGACACGTGAACCAGGCCTTCGATGCCCGGCTCGAGTTCGACAAACGCGCCGTAATCGGCGATGTTGGTGATCTTGCCGAACAGGCGCGTGCCTTGTGGGTAGCGGCGGTTCACGCCCATCCATGGGTCGTCGCCCATCTGCTTCAGACCGAGCGACACGCGATTTTTCTCGGTGTCGAACTTCAGGATCTTGGCCACGATTTCCTGACCAGCCGTCACCACTTCGCTTGGGTGACGCACGCGGCGCCATGCCATGTCGGTGATGTGGAGCAGGCCGTCAATGCCGCCCAGGTCAACGAACGCACCGTATTCGGTGATGTTCTTGACGACGCCCTTGACGGAAGAACCCTCTTTGAGGGTTTCCATCAGCTTGGCGCGCTCTTCGCCCATGCTGGCTTCAACCACAGCACGGCGTGACAGCACGACGTTGTTGCGCTTGCGGTCGAGCTTGATGACCTTGAATTCCATGGTCTTGTTCTCGTACGGAGACAAGTCCTTGACCGGGCGGGTGTCGATGAGCGAGCCGGGCAGGAAGGCGCGGATGCCATTGACCAGAACGGTAAGGCCGCCCTTGACTTTGCCGCTGGTCTGGCCGGTGACGAATTCGCCGGATTCGAGCGCTTTTTCGAGGCTCATCCACGACGCGAGGCGCTTGGCCTTGTCGCGGCTCAGCAGCGTGTCGCCGTAGCCGTTTTCAACGGAATCGATGGCAACGGACACAAAGTCGCCAACCTGGACTTCGAGTTCGCCCTGGTCGTTCTTGAATTCTTCGAGGGGTACATACGCCTCGGACTTGAGGCCGGCGTTCACAACGACGTGGTTGTGGTCGATACGCACGACTTCGGCGGTGATGACTTCACCGGTACGCATTTCAGAGCGTTTCAGCGATTCTTCAAATAGGGCGGCAAAAGATTCAGACATTGATTTTCCTAATCCACACAACAGGATTCCAATAGCGGGATTGCTACTGTTTTTATAGCTGCAGGCGGCGGTTGGGTAGCAGCGGCCAACGAGGGCAGGCCGCGGGTTAAGTGAATGAACCTGGTGACCCTGGCGTTCTGCTGGACGAGAACGCAACGGGGGTCAGAAGGGACGGCTTCCCTGCCACCAGTCAAGTACCCTGGCTGCCGATTCTTCAATCGACAGCTCGGAATTGTCCAGTAGCCGGGCGTCATCGGCAGGTCTTAGAGGGGCGGTTTGCCGTGACGAATCACGAGCGTCGCGTGCCTCTAAATCTTGCTGAATCCCGGCGATTGTAGCCGGATTTCCCTTTGAAATCAATTGCTTATGACGACGCTCCGCTCGCTGGCGGGCACTCGCTGTCAGGTAGATTTTCAGCGGTGCGTCCGGGAAAATCACGGTTCCCATGTCGCGGCCGTCGGCCACCAGGCCGGGCAACCGTCGAAACCGATGCTGCAAGTCGACCAGGGCCTGACGCACAGCCGGCAATGCCGATACGCGCGACGCATTCATGCCCGCTTCTTCGGTGCGAATGATGTCCGTCACGTCCTGGTCACCCAGCCAAACCTTGTCAGTTGCAAAACGTACAGGCAGTTGTCGTGCCAGCGCGGCGATGGCCTCTTCCTGCGCGGCGCCGATGGTCAGGCCCGCCTGCGTGGCTGCCAGGGCGGTGATGCGGTACATGGCACCCGAATCCAGAAAGTGGTAACCCAGCTTGCGGGCCACCAGAGCCGCTACCGTGCCCTTGCCGGATGCTGTGGGACCGTCGATACAGATGACGGGAATGCGGTCGGCAGGCGCATAGGCCAGTGAAAGCAGGGCCTCAAAGTAATCAGGGAAAGTCTTGCCCACGCACCTTGGATCTTCGATGCGGACCGGCAGCCCGGCCGGATTGAAGGCCGCCAGCGAAAAGCACATGGCCATCCGGTGATCGTCGTAGGTATGGATGCTCGCAGCTTTCCAGTGCGCAGGAGACGCCGGCGGCGTGACGCGCAGGAAGTCTGAGCCTTCTTCAACGGTAGCGCCCAGCTTCCTCAGTTCGCAGGCAGTGGCCGCGATGCGGTCGGTTTCCTTGACGCGCCAGCTCGCAATGTTGCGTAGCGTCGTCGTGCCATTGGCATAGAGCGCCATCACCGCCAGCGTCATGGCCGCGTCGGGAATGTGGTTGCAGTCGAGGTCGATAGCCTTGAGGGGCCAGCCCAAGCCGTCTGGCCCACGGGAGACCCGCAGCGCGTTTGGCGCGCTGGTAATCTGCGCTCCCATCATCTGCGCTGCCTCGACGAAGCGGATATCGCCCTGCATTGAATCGGTGCCCACACCGAGAATTTCAATGCCATTTTGGCCTCTAGCGCACGCAGTTATTGCGCCAAGCGCTATAAAATAGCTAGCGGATGATGCGTCACCCTCGACATGAATGTCGCCCGGCGACTGGTACTGACTACCGGCCGGAATGGTGAAGCGTCGCCATGCGTCCCGTCGAACATCGATACCAAAGCGTTGGAGCAGCTTGAGTGTGATGTCGATGTAGGGTTTGGAGATCAGCTCACCCACCACGTCGATGTGAATGTCCTGGCTCGCCACGAGCGGAAGCGCCATCAACAGCGCCGTCAGGAACTGGCTGGACACGTCGCCGCGCACCTTGATGGGTTGCCCAAGTTTCAGAGCGCCGGAGCGAATGCGCAAAGGCGGGAATCCGTCGGCGCCCAGGTAGTCAATCGAGCATCCCAGCTGGCGCAGCGCATCGACCAGGTCGCCTATCGGCCTCTCGTGCATGCGCGGGACGCCGGACAGCGTGAATTCTCCGCCCATCAGCGCAAGAGCCGCGACCAGCGGACGCATGGCGGTTCCGGCGTTCCCGAGGAAAAGATCCGCCTGAGCGTGAACCGGGCGATCGCCCAGTCCTCCGATATCCACTTCGTCTTCACGGACCTCAACGCTACACCCGAGCTGCCTGAGGGCGGCAAGCATCACGGCGGTGTCGTCGGATGCCAACAGGTCATGCACGCGGGTGTGTCCACGGCTCAGTGCGGCAAGCAGCAAGACACGGTTGGAAATGCTCTTGGAGCCGGGCAGGCGGACAGTGCCGCCTGCCGCTGACAACGGCGGGATATCCAGAAACTCGATATCGAACATGAACCGGCGCTTTATTTGTGTGATTTTTGCGGCGAACTGATGCGCCAGTTGGCGCGTGTCTCGCTGGCTTTGTCGATCAGGGCCTCCAGAGCATCTCCGTTGCTGCTGGAAATTAGTTGCTCCAGCTCGCGCAGCGTCTGCTGGAATAGCTGCGACTGGGCAAGCAATTCTTCGCGGTTGGCTACAAAGATGTCACGCCACATGGTGGGGTCGCTGGCGGCGATGCGTGTGAAATCACGAAAACCCGGCCCTGCCAGGGACAGGTATTCCTTCCCATGCTCCTGGCCCGTGATGCCGTTGATCAACGCAAAAGCGATCAGGTGCGGCAGGTGGCTGACGGCGGCATAGGCAGCGTCATGCGACTGTGGCGACATCTTCGCGACATGGCTGCCCAGAGCGGTCCACACATCGACCGCCTTTTGCAGCTGAACCGTGAAGGTTCGCTCGATGGGCGTGATGATGACCTGCTTGCCCGCATACAAATCGGCATCGGCATACTCAACGCCCGACACTTCCTTGCCGGCGATCGGGTGACACGGCACAAAGGCTCCGAGGTTGTCGCGCAGCACCCGGCGCGCGGCGTCCACCACGTCGCGCTTGGTGGACCCCACATCCATGAGCAGGGTGTTGGGTCCGATCAGGTGACGGATCGCCTTGAATGTCGATTCGGTCGCCGATACCGGTACAGCCAGCAACACAATATCAGCGCCTGAAACGGCCAGAAGGGCAGACGGTGCCTCGACATCGATCACGCCCATCTGGCGAGCGCGCTCGGTCGTCGAAGGCGATTTGCTGTAGCCCACGACGCGTTTGACGAGGCCGGCTTTTTTCATCGCCAGCGCGAACGACCCGCCCATGAGGCCGCAGCCTATCAAACCGAGTTGCTCAAACATCAATGGCTGCCCTAAGTTGTGTGGGTCGTTGCATGTGCGTCCTGGCCGCTTTAATCGCTGACCGGATAGGTGCCGAGGACTTTGTAGAAAGCGCAGATCTGCTGGAGCTCAGCAAGGGCCGCACTGAGGTGGCTTTGCGAGGCATGACCTTGCAAGTCGATGTAAAAGTAGTAGTCCCACTGGCCGGATCGGGCCGGGCGCGACTCGAATCGGGTCATGGACACGCCGTGCGCTTTGAGCGGGACCAGCAAATCATGAACGGCACCCGGGCGATTGGGAACCGACACGACAAGACTGGTGCAGTCCTTGCCCGAAGCGGGCGGCGCGGGCAGGGTTTGCGGCAGACACACCACGGCAAAGCGTGTCCGGTTGAACGCGTCGTCCTGAATGGCGTGTGCCGCTGTGTACAAGCCGAACTGCGAAGCCGCACGATCACTGGCGATTCCCGCCCAGGCCGCGCATGTCGACGCGAGGCGTGCACCTTCCGCATTGCTGGACGCGGCGCGCCGATCCGCTTGCGGCAGATGCGTGGTCAGCCATCCCTGGCACTGGGCAAGGGCCTGCGGATGCGCGTAAACCGCTTCGATACCTTCGAGCGAGTCACTCAAGCGAAGGAGGTTGTGCCTGACCATCAAGCTGGTTTCGCCGACGATATGCAGGGGGGTGTGAAGCAGCAAGTCGAGCGAGCGCGACACCACGCCCTCGGTCGAATTTTCCAGCGGTACCACGCCGTAGCTGGCGCTTCCGGCAGCTGTTGCGCGGAACACTTCATCAATACTGGAGCACGCCACGTGTTCAATGCTGGCGCCAAAAAACTGCAGCGCAGCCTGTTCGCTGAAAGTCCCGGCCGGTCCGAGGTAAGCCACACGCACAGGCGACTCCAGTGCCAGGCAGGCGGACATGATTTCCCGCCAGACCGCCGCCACGTGTTCGTTTTTGAGGGGCCCCGTGTTGGCTTGCTGAATCCGTTCGATCACCTGCGCAACACGGTCTGGCCGGAAAAATGGCGTGCCTTCCCGCTTTTTCACCTCACCGACCTGTTCGGCGACATGCGCCCGCCGATTGAGCAATTCCAGAAGTTGCTCGTCGAGGGTGTCGATTTGCGCGCGAAGTTCGGCCAGAGGGGTGGTCATGGTGGTTGCCGCAGCGCGGCTGAAAGGATGGACGTCATCGCACAGGGATACGGTAAAAACCGGCAAACCGATGGGCGTGTCATCCTAGGCGTTCTCTTTTTCGAATTCTCGCATGTAGTCCACAAGCGCCTGGACGCCGGCCACTGGCATGGCGTTGTAGATGCTGGCGCGCATGCCTCCGACAGATTTATGGCCTTTGAGCTGCAGCAGGCTGCGGACCTTTGCGCCCGCCAGGAAGGCATCGTTGCGCGACTCGTCCAGCAGCTGAAAAGGCACGTTCATCCGTGAACGACAGTTTCTGTCGACCCCATTGCGGTAAAGCTGAGAGTTGTCGATGGCGTCGTAAAGGAGTTGCGCCTTCTTCACGTTGCGCTTTTCCATCGCCGCGATTCCTGTGGTCTGGTCCTCGGTCTGCGCCTTCAGCCACTTGAAGACAAGCCCCGCGATGTAAATGGCATAAGTCGGTGGCGTGTTGTACATCGAGTGGTGGTCGGCCACGATTTGGTAGTCGAAAGCGCTGGGACAGGCCGGGAGTGCGTGTCCAAGAAGTTCTTCGCGAACCACCACGAGGGTCAGGCCTGCCGGACCAAGGTTTTTCTGGGCGCCGGCGAACGCCAGTCCGACTTTCGACCAGTCCACCGGTCGGGAAGCCACGTGCGACGAAAAATCAATCACCAGAGGCGCCTTGGAGCCTAGAGCCTTCAGATCCGGGAGCTGATGGAACTCCACGCCATGAATGGTTTCATTGGTGCAAACATGGACGTAGCGGGTATCGCTGCCGATTTCCCACGATGTCGGCTCGGGCAGGCTGGTGAACCCGCCGCCCCTGCTGGATGCGGCGATTCGTACATCGCAATATCTGCGTGCCTCTTGGTGCGATTTTTCGCTCCAACTGCCTGTGACCACAAAATCAACGCTTCCACCGGCCGACAGATTCAGGGGCACGATGGCATTTTCCGCGAGGCCACCGCCCTGCATAAACAGAATCTTGAAGTCTTCCGGGATGGACATCAGCTCCCGAAAATCCGACTGGGCATTTTCATAAATCGATATGAATTCCTTGCCGCGGTGGCTCATCTCCATGACGCTCATGCCGCTGCCATTCCAGTCCAGCATGTCGGCAGCGGCTTGCCGCAAGACCTCTTCCGGCAAGCGCGCAGGTCCGGCCGAAAAATTAAACGGCCGGATCATTTTTTGGCGGGAGCCTTGCCTGTTCCTGATGAAGCTGGTGCATTGCCCACAATTTTGGTCGCTGCATCGTCAAACTGCTTGGAACGCGCCATGACATCGGGGCGAGACGCTTCGACAAGTTTTTGCACGAAGATATTACCCAACTCAGGCGCCGTACTCTGGTATTTCTTGATGGCTGGCGACTCGAAAAATGCAGCGATTTGCTTGAGTTCATCCAGCGTGAAACGCTCGGCGTAGGCTGGGACCAAGGCATCGGCACTGACCTTGCTCACCTGTTTGCTGATCAGGCTGCTCGTATCGTCTGCATATTTCTTCAGTTCAGCGTTGAGATCTTCGGACGCCTTCTGCTGCCGTGCCTTGGGAACGTTGGTCTCCAGCTTCGGGCCCCACTTGGCGATCAGTTCCTGCGCCGCGCTGCCCGACAGTTGCTGGACAAGGCGATCGAGCTCAGGCCCCTGCTGTAAAGCGACCACTTTGGTGGCCCAATCGATTTTGGGATCGACCGTTTGCGCCTGCATGGGTAAGGCGTAGAACGTGCCGGCCACAGCCAGCGCAACGAAAAGTTTCTTCATGAGTATTTCCGGGGTTGAATCGCCAGAAGGGCGAACTTGAGGCTACTGGGAAGAATCTTCGCCAGCGTCGATGGGGGGGGTGGCGTCGTCCAGCGCAGCGTCGTTTTCAACGATGCGCTGAAGACCGCTCAATTGTGAGCCCTCATCTAGACCAATGAGCGTAACACCCTGTGTCGCCCTTCCCATTTCACGGATTTCGCTGACGCGGGTACGTACGAGTACGCCCTTGTCGGTGATCAGCATGATCTCGTCGTCTGCGTGTACAAGGGTGGCTGCGACCACTTTGCCGTTGCGCTCGCTTTGCTGGATGGCGATCATTCCCTTGGTGCCGCGTCCGTGCCTTGTGTATTCAGTGATGGATGTTCGTTTGCCAAAACCGTTTTGCGTGGCAGTCAGAACGCTCTGCTGTTCATCCTCTGCAACCAGCATGGCGATGACGCCCTGACCATCCTCCAGCATCATGCCCCGCACACCGCGGGCGTTGCGACCCATGGGGCGAACGTCATTTTCATCAAAACGTACCGCCTTTCCGCCATCGCTGAACAGCATCACGTCGTGTTTGCCATCAGTCAGCGACGCTCCGATCAGGTAGTCGCCTTCGTCGAGATCGACGGCGATGATGCCGGCCTTGCGCGGGTTGCTGAATTCATCAAGCGCGGTTTTCTTGACAGTGCCCATGGACGTAGCCATGAAAACATACTGGTCTGCCGGAAAGCTTCGCTTCTCGCCCGTGAGGGGCAGAACAACCGTGATTTTTTCGCCTTCCTGCAGCGGAAACATATTGACGATCGGGCGCCCGCGGGAACCCCGAGATCCGGCGGGTACCTCCCAAACCTTGAGCCAATAGAGCCGTCCACGGTTTGAAAAACAAAGGATGTAGTCATGGGTGTTACCAATGAACAGCTGGTCAACCCAGTCATCTTCCTTGGTTGCGGTGGCCTGCTTGCCGCGCCCACCTCGTTTTTGCGCCCGGTATTCCGAAAGCGGCTGGCTTTTGATATAGCCGGTGTGCGACAGGGTAACCACCATGTCGGTGGGCGTGATGAGGTCTTCCGTGCTGAGATCGAACGAGCTGTGCTCGATATGGCTGCGTCGTGCGCCGATCTTCGTCTGACCGAACTCCAGTCTGATGGCGGCCAGTTCTTCGCCGATGATGATCGATACGCGTTCCGGTCGGGAAAGGATGTCCAGCAGATCGTCGATTTCGGACATCACCTCCTTGTATTCGGCAACGATCTTGTCCTGCTCCAGTCCGGTCAGGCGTTGCAAACGCATCTGCAAAATTTCCTGAGCCTGGGTTTCTGAAAGTCGGTAAAGGCCATCGTTGCCCATGCCGAAAGCTTTTTCAAGGCCGTCAGGACGATAATCATCAGCATTCACCACGCCACCGTCGGCACGTGTGCGGGTGAGCATTTCCCTCACGAGGCTGCTGTCCCAAGGCCGCAACATCAACTCGGCTTTGGCCACAGGCGGGGTAGGCGCGCTCCGGATGATGGCGATGAAGTCGTCAATGTTGGCCAGCGCGACTGCCAGGCCTTCGAGCACATGCCCGCGTTCACGCGCCTTGCGCAGGGTGAACACAGTGCGCCGCGTAACCACTTCGCGACGGTGCGACAAGAAGACCTGAATCAGGTCTTTGAGATTGCACAGCTTCGGCTGACCGTTGATCAGCGCGACCATGTTGACGCCGAACGTGTCCTGCAGCTGGGTTTGCTTGTACAGGTTATTGAGCACCACTTCAGGAACTTCGCCACGCTTGAGCTCAATGACCAGGCGCATGCCGGACTTGTCGCTTTCGTCCTGAATGTGACTGATACCTTCAATTTTCTTCTCGTGCACCAGCTCGGCCATGCGCTCCTGAAGGGTCTTTTTATTGACCTGGTAGGGCAACTCGTCAACGATGATTGATTGGCGCTGACCCTTGTCTATGTCTTCAAAATGACACTTGGCGCGCATCACTACCCTGCCGCGCCCGGTACGGTAGCCGTCCTTGACGCCATTGATGCCGTAAATAATGCCGCCGGTGGGAAAGTCGGGGGCTGGAACGATTTCCATCAGTTCGTCGATCGAGGCCTCAGGATTCTTTAGGAGATGCAGGCAGGCGTCCACGACCTCGTTGAGGTTGTGCGGCGGAATATTGGTGGCCATACCCACAGCGATGCCGCCCGACCCGTTGACCAGCAAATTGGGCAGACGCGTCGGCATGACCAGCGGTTCCTGCTCGCTACCGTCGTAATTGGGCCCGAAATCGACCGTTTCCTTGTCCAGATCAGCCAGCAATTCGTGGGCGATTTTCGAAAGGCGAATTTCCGTATACCGCATTGCGGCCGCGTTGTCACCATCGACCGATCCGAAATTACCCTGACCATCGACCAACAGATGGCGAAGGGAGAAGTCCTGCGCCATGCGAACAATGGTGTCATAGACCGACTGGTCTCCGTGCGGATGGTATTTGCCAATCACGTCACCGACAATACGCGCCGACTTCTTGTAGGGACGGTTCCAGTCGTTGTTCAACTCATGCATGGCAAACAGAACGCGCCGATGCACAGGCTTGAGGCCATCCCGCGCGTCGGGCAGAGCGCGCCCGACGATGACGCTCATGGCGTAGTCCAGATAGCTGCGCCGCATCTCCTCTTCCAGGCTGATGGGCAGGGTTTCTTTAGCAAACTGGGTCATGCGGAGCCTGGGTGAATAGCAAACATATCGAGCGGGTGTGCTTGATTTTACGGCTTGAGTTTATGGGATCGATGTGTGGTGAGGCAGCAACGAACTTAAAAGAATCTAGGCTGTGTGTCAGACGAAGCCGATAGCTAGCTTGAAGCGCAGGGCAGCTGTGGCACAATTCATGTAACGCTTTGAGTGATGGTCACTCACGGCGTGTAAATTATTAATCGCAGCAAGTCTGCGGCTTTTCTCTAGAGGAGAACCATGAAGAAACTCAACAAAGTGGCAATGTTGTTTGCTTCCGCAGCGCTTGTTACCGCCGCTGGTGCACAAACTATCGACAACTGGAAAAACGGCACCAACGAGCTCGTCTGGAAAAACGGCACCAATGAACTTTGCTGGCGCGATTCCAGCTGGACGCCTGCTACTGCAGCGCCCGGTTGCGACGGTGCGATTGTTCCTCCGGCTCCAGTTCCAGCGCCTGCTCCGGTTGCCACGCCAGCGCCTGCGCCAGCTCCTGCGCCTGTAGCTCCGGTTGCTCCTCCGGCCGCAACAAAGGTCACCTACGCAGCCGATGCCTTCTTCAACTTTGACAAATCGGTCCTGAAGCCTGAAGGCAAAGCCAAGCTCGACGATCTGGTTGAGAAAATCAAGGGTATCAACCTGGAAGTCATCATCGCTGTGGGTCACACCGACTCCGTCGGTAGCGATGCCTACAACCAGAAGCTGTCGATCCGCCGCTCGGAAGCTGTAAAGGCATACCTCGTGTCTAAGGGCATCGAGAAAAATCGCGTTTACACCGAAGGCAAGGGCGAGAAGCAGCCTATCGCCGACAACAAGACCGCTGAAGGCCGCGCGAAGAATCGCCGCGTCGAAATCGAAGTGGTTGGCACGCGCGCCAATAAGTAATCCTTACGGATTGTTTGAAAACCGCGCCTCGGCGCGGTTTTTTTATGCCTCAACGATAATCCAGTGATGTCAACCTCTGATAATTTCGATCCGGCCGAACTCGCCAAGTTTTCCGATCTGGCGCATCGGTGGTGGGACGTTGAAAGTGAGTTCAGACCGCTCCACCAGATTAACCCGCTTCGGCTGGACTGGATAGAAAGTCTCGTGCCGCTGGCGGGCAAGCGGGTTCTTGACGTCGGCTGCGGCGGCGGGATACTTGCCGATTCGATGGCACGTAAAGGCGCAGACGTTCTCGGCATCGATCTCGCCACCAAAGCGCTGAAAGTGGCGCAACTCCATGCCCTGGAAGCGCAAACGGATGGGGTGTCGTATCGGGAAATCAGCGCAGAAAATCTGGCTGCCGAGCAACCTGCGACGTTTGATGTCGTTACCTGCATGGAGATGCTGGAGCACGTGCCCGACCCCGCACGCGTTGTCACCGCCTGCGCCGAGCTCGTCAAGCCAGGCGGGTATGTGTTTTTCTCAACGATCAATCGCAATGCCAAAGCTTTTCTCTTTGCCATTGTCGGGGCGGAATACCTGCTGAATTTGATTCCCCGTGGTACCCACGAGTATGCAAAGCTGATCAAACCGAGTGAGTTGGCTGGGTACTGCCGCGCTGCGGCACTGGATATGGAGCAGGTTCGGGGGATGGAATACAACCCATTGACTCGGCATTACTGGTTGAGCGGTAATACCAGCGTGAATTACATGCTGGCTACCCGCAGAATGTGAACAGCCATATCCCGTTTATGTTCAGAGATATTAGTGCCGTACTGTTTGACCTTGACGGAACCCTGATTGATAGTGCGCCCGATCTTGGCGCTGCTGCAGACAAGATGCGCGTGGACCGCGGCATGTCGTCGCTT
Source organism: Polaromonas sp. 28-63-22 (assembly GCA_002256925.1). Taxonomy (GTDB): domain Bacteria; phylum Pseudomonadota; class Gammaproteobacteria; order Burkholderiales; family Burkholderiaceae_C; genus Polaromonas. The sequence continues at coordinate 3,837 of NCGI01000038.1, read as the reverse complement.
CCGTTGACCGAGTACCGTCCCATGGCAGGGGCGGGTGCGCGCGGCATGATCGCGGTGGCGTTTGGCCTGACGCCCGAGCACCCCCGATTCGACGCACTGAAAGAAGAATTTTTCAGCAATTACGAGGCGCGCCTTACCGCCCTGACGTATGCCTTTGACGGGGTGGCTGAACTGATCGCAAGCATAGTGGAGGCCGGTCTCAAGTGGGGCGTGGTCACCAACAAATCAGCCCGATTTACGGTGCCTCTGACTCAGGCCATGCCTCTCTTTGAAACGGCGCATGTCGTTGTCAGCGGCGATACAACGCCCTACGCGAAACCTCACCCCGCGCCCTTGTTGGAAGCTGCGCGGCAACTTGCGATCGCGCCCGAGCGATGCATGTACGTGGGCGATGACGAGCGCGATATCGTGGCGGGGCGCGCGGCCGGCATGCCAACGGTGGCTGCAGCCTACGGTTATTTGGGCGCCAGCGCCGATACCGCGGCATGGAAAGCCGATGCAACTATCACCAAGCCAGGCATGCTCTTGAATTTTCTGCGGATGCCTTAAACTATCGTTCTTGGGGCTGCATTGGTTTCGACGTGGGTTCGGACGCGGTGTGGTGCATGTCGAGCTGAGTGTGCTCGTAAAACTGATTCAAACAAACTAACTGCAAACGACGAACGTTTCGCACTCGCTGCTTAATTGCCAGTGAGCTTTACAACAGCAGGCCGATGGGCTGGGCAAGGGGTTTCTAACGCAAGTTAAAGGCTCCCGGCTGTAAAGATAATTTTATCGGCTGGCTCCGGGCTGGGTACCTTAACCTGGAGCGAGACAATAGGGTGCTGGCGTCCTGAATAGCGTGCGACTGCGCGATTCAGGTGGCGAGACCTAAATCAGACCGCTAAACATGTAGATCTGCCCGAACAAGGCTTGCGGACGGGGGTTCAAATCCCCCCAGCTCCACCACTATTTAAGCCCCAACTGTTCTCAGTTGGGGCTTTTTTTCGTCTGATGGCTACAGTTCCCGCGTGTTTGCGCGGGTTCTTGCGGAAACCTGCGGACTTCGCCGGTTCGCCATCTGGCCCGTTCTCGGCCACCTTTCGCTCTCTCCATGCCATTCTTCTCTCCGGCCTCGCTCTCCGCGAAAGGCCCGAAGTCCGCAGGGGGCCTGTCCGGCACCCTTTGAAATCAACGGGTTACGCGCGGACGGTTCAAGCGGTTGGATGCTGCATAGGCGGGACCACCGACGTCATCGTCGTACTCCGACCCGTCCTCGTTGATCGCGTAGTGAGCGTCCTTGGAGAGGTCCGTGCCCACCAGCCTGGACAGATACACCCAAGTCCAGCACCGAGCCAGATCTCCTTGATCGTGCTCCTCGATCAGGCGGAGCATGGCGTCCGTGTCCCCATTCTCGGCAGCCACGGTAAGCCAGTGCTTCGCATCAGCCACGCGCCCCAGTCGTTCGGCAATCTCGGCAACGGCCGATGGATCGGCACCAACATCGTGACGCGGCCGCTCGAAGAATGACGGGTCGCCAAAGCGTTCCGCCAAGTCGAGGAGCGCGCGTTCATTGCCGAGTCGACCAGCCTCGCGAAGATGGCTGGCGTACTTGTCCGCTTGAGTGAGTCGAGCCGCATGGGCCTCTGCCCACTCCTTTTCCACGCCTGTCAGCACACGACCCTGTTGTGCCTGGGAGTGCCAGTAGGAGCTTCCCGCTCCCCGATCAGTGTCGTCATCGTCGTCGGGGTCATGGATCAGCGCTAGGGCGTAGTGGGCGAGAGCGTTGCCTTTGCTGGCCGCTGCCTCCAACCCATCGAGCATGAGCGGTGCGAGATCAGCCTCGTCATCATCTGCCCATCGAGCACCAAGCCGATCGTCTTGCTCGTCGCCGAACTGCTCGGTGTCGTCACCGTTCGGATCGTCTTGTGGGCTAGACCAATCCCCTCGCAGTTGGCTGATCAACGCCGAAATCCGCACGACGCCAATCTGGCGCTCTGCCAGGAAGGACCCTAGCGACACCGAGACCAGATCCGCGCCTTCCGGCGAAAGCCCAAGCTCGATGCAGCGCCGCCTGACGAAAGCGCTGGGCGAGCCAGCTCGCTTGTCGTCCGGACGTCGATCTGTGAAGACGGCATCAACGCCGAGTGCGGCATAGGACTTGAAGCCGAACGAGGCTGCCAGCAGCTCGTAGATGTGGGCTCTTTTGAGGGAGCTGCCCGTGCTGGCCTGGAGATGTTGCTGCGCGGAATACGCGAGCTCTTTGATTGTCATAACGAACCTTTCCTGTGTGCCACGCCGATTTCGGGTCAGGCGCACACGTTTAAGTCCCCGACGACGAGGCTCAAAGAGAGGTTGTCAATGACAGTGAGACGACGCCTTTTTTTACTCGTGTGCAAGTACGGTGGGCACCTAGCGATATTTTATCGTCGGCAGGCCAAGTGGTCTACCTTAGCCGGGCGCGCTGGTCATCCCACAGCGCCGGCGGGTCAACCGCCAGGTCAAACAGCGTGACGTGGTTGGGCATGGCGTCATCGAGGATGGCAGCCACGATGTCCGGCGCCAACGTCGTCAGGTTGACCATCCGGCTGACGTAGCTGTTGTCGATCCCTTCCCGGGCGGCGATCTCCTTGAGGGACTTGGCCTCGCCTGACTCCAGCATGGCCAGCCAGCGGTGCCCTCTGGCCAGCGCCAGTTGCAACGGCGTGCTGGCGGTGTCCCAGGGTCTGGCCTTGGCTGGTTCGCCGGTCACCGGGTCGATCGGCAGCGTGACCAACTTGCGCCCGCTGCGCCGCTTGATCTGGATTGGTATCGACAAGGTCAGCCGCCCATCGCTGGCCGCGATGACGTCGGGCTCGCCCGTCTTCTGGATGCGGATTTCGCTCATGCCAATGCCTCCTCGGGCTGGGCGGCGCCCGCTGGCCGAAGTTCCAGCACCAGGCGCTCGATGCCGTTGGCCCGCAGTCGCACCTCCAGGTCGTTGGGCGACACGATCACCTTCTCGACCAGCAGTTTGACGATGCGCGTCTGCTCGGCTGGGAAGAGCTGGTCCCATATGGTGTCGAGCCGCGTCATGGCGACGGTGACCTTGGCTTCGTCTAGGCTGGGGTCGAGTTTGATCGCGCGCGGCAGGACGTCCCCCAAGAGATCCGGCGATCGCAGGACCGCGCGCAGTTGATCCAGCACTGCGGATTCAAGCTCAGCAGCCGGCAGCCGTGGCAGCCCAGACGCGCCCGCGTGTTCCTTGTTCTCGCGCTGCGGCACGTAGTAGCGGTAGCGGCGACCGTTCTTCTTCGTCGTGTGAAACGGCGACAAGGCACGGCCGTCGTTGCCGAAGACGATGCCCTTGAGCAGGTACGGCACGGTCGCCCTCGTGGCGTTGCCGCGAACCCGACCGTTGGTGGCCAGGATGGCGTGAACCTTGTCCCACAGCTCGCGGTCGATGATCGGCGGATGCTGGGCCGGGTACCACTGCTCCTTGTGGCGCAGTTCGCCGAGGTAGGTCCGGTTGTTGATCAGCTTGTAGATCAGCCCCTTGTCGATCGGCTTGCCGTCGCGTGTTTTGCCGTCCTGCGTGGTCCACGCCTTGGACGTGACGCCGTCCAGCTTCAGCTCCTTGAACAACATCGTGCCCGAGCCCAGTTCAACGAAGCGCTGAAAGATGTGCCGGATGAGCTTGGCCTCGCGTTCGTTGGGCACCAGTCGGCGGTTCTCGACGTCGTACCCGAGGGGAGGCACGCCGCCCATCCACATGCCCTTGCGCTTGCTGGCGGCGATCTTGTCGCGGATGCGCTCGCCGGTGACCTCGCGCTCGAACTGTGCGAAGGACAGCAGGATGTTCAACATCAGCCGCCCCAT
>NCGI01000298.1 GCA_002256925.1 Polaromonas sp. 28-63-22 | reverse complement strand
ATACAGACCGCTCTTGTGCGCAAAATCGACGCCCGCCTGCAGCGCAGGCTTGAAGGCCGTCTGGGAGATGCCGCGAACCCGGTAATCCGTCACTGCAGCCACGTTGTACGCGAGCGTGTAGTCCGGCTCGGGCGCCTTCGTTTGCGCCATCACGGCACTGGCAGACAGCAGGGTGGCGACGACGAGGATTGATTTTGTTGCGAACTTCATTGAATTCTCCGTTGGGTTGATAGCGGGTACTGACACGGTCTGACTTAGCATGGAATATGCCAACCAGGTTCCGCCCCGGTGCGGCAGCCCTGTAAACCAATCAACGTGTGACACGTTGAAACATATGTATAGATAACCAGCACGCACCGCTCCGGTGCAAAACAAGAGCCCCGTACGCATGCCGCGATTCAAGGAACCGTCGAAATGAGCCTTGCTTTGGTGCATAGTCGCGCGTTACTGGGGCTTGAGGCCCGTCCGGTGTGCGTTGAAGTCCATCTGGCCAACGGCTTGCCGAGCTTCACGCTGGTGGGCCTGGCGGAAACCGAAGTCAAGGAAGCGCGGGAACGCGTGCGCTCGGCCATACAAAACACCGGGCTGGAGTTTCCGGCCAACAAACGCATCACCGTCAATCTCGCGCCGGCCGACCTGCCCAAGGACTCGGGGCGTTTCGACCTGCCGATTGCGCTGGGCATTCTTGCGGCCAGCGGACAGGTTGACGCCCGCAAAATCGAAGGTTACGAGTTCGCCGGCGAGCTCTCGCTGGGCGGTGACCTGCGGCCGGTCCGGGGCGCGCTTGCGATGAGCCTGGCACTGGCGCAGCAGGCCGCGCCCACCGAAAGCGCCGCGCGCCGCTTGCCCAAACTGGTGTTGCCCGAGGGCAGCGCCGAGGAAGCGGCGCTGGTTCCCGGCGCCGAGATTTACCGGGCCCATCACCTGCTGGACGTGGTCAGGCAGTTTTTGCCGGGCGATGGCCAGGTCGAGATGCTTGACGGCTGGCGCAAAGTCGAGCCGACCGAACGGCCGTTCAGGCACAGCTACCTGGATCTGGCCGACGTCAAAGGGCAGGCTGCCGCCCGCCGGGCCCTTGAAATTGCGGCGGCGGGTGGCCACAGCATCCTGATGATGGGTGCGCCCGGCTCCGGCAAATCCATGCTGGCCCAGCGCTTTGCCGGTCTGCTGCCAGACATGACCACGCAGGAGGCGCTGGAAAGCGCCGCCGTTGCTTCGCTGGGCGGCCGCTTCAGCCTCGACAGGTGGGCGGTGCGCCCGACCTGCTCGCCCCACCATACCGCCAGCGCGGTGGCGCTGGTCGGCGGCGGATCGCCGCCGCGCCCCGGCGAAATATCACTGGCACACCGGGGCGTGCTGTTCCTCGATGAGCTACCCGAGTTCCCGCGTGCCGCGCTTGAGGCACTGCGCGAGCCGCTTGAATCCGGGATGATCACCATTTCACGGGCTGCGCAGCGGGCCGAGTTTCCTGCGCGCTTTCAGCTCGTGGCCGCCATGAACCCCTGCCCTTGCGGCTACCTCGGCTCCCTGCTGCGGGCGTGTCGCTGCTCGCCGGACCAGGTCGCGCGCTACCAGGGCAAGCTCAGCGGCCCGCTGCTGGACCGCATTGACCTGCATGTGGAAGTCGGCAGTCTGGCCGCCGATGAACTGGTGAACGCGCCGCCCGGCGAGGCCACGGCGGCGATCAGGGTTCGCGTGGTGCGGGCGCGCGACCGCGCCACCGCCCGGCAAGGCAGCAGCAACCAGGCCCTGGAAGGCCAGGCCATCGATGCGCAGTGCCATTTGGACGAGAGCGCCGCCAAATTTCTGAACACGGCGGCGGCGCGGCTCGGCTGGTCAGGCCGGGGCATTCATCGGTGCCTGAAAGTGGCCCGGACCATTGCCGACCTGGCTGGCGCCAGAACGGTGCAGGTCACGCATGTCGCCGAGGCGGTGCAGTACCGGCGGGCGCTCAAGGCCAATCACTAACAGCCTGCCGCAGATCACTGCCCGGTGTAATAGGCCTGGGGCTGTCCATACCCGGTTGCCGGCGCACTCACCATGACCGGGGCCGGGGCGCGGTAGGCCGCACCCTCGCTGCCGCGAAGCGTGTTGCCATCGACCGTGACGCGGCTGCCGATGCTGGGGGCCTGACCGACCTCGACCACGCGGCGGGTGCCGTCTTCCATGCGCACACCGACCTGGTACACCGTGTCCTTGCGCACCTGGCCTTCGATCACATGACCGGCATAGCCGCCACCCAGCGCGCCGATGACAGTTGCCAGCGTGCGGCCATTGCCGCCCCCGACCTGACTACCCAATGCGGCGCCAATCACGCCCCCGGCCACGCTGCCGACGCTGATGGGGCCGGGCTGGCTGGCGCGCTGGACAGCGGTGACAGACTCGACCGAGCCGCAGGTGGCGCAGGTGCTGACGCGCGGGTAGTTCGCGGGGTAACCCCCGGTGTATGGGCCGGATTCCGCTCCCGGATGGTTGACCGTCCGGGTGGTGGCATAGCGGGC
>NCGI01000297.1 GCA_002256925.1 Polaromonas sp. 28-63-22 | reverse complement strand
CCCGCGCGGTCCCCGTCCCGCCGACAGCCCGCATCAACGGCATCGCCCTGCATGGCCCCGGGCAGCGGCCCGACACGGCGACGCTGCGCGAACTCGCCTACACCGAACTGCTGCGCCAGCAGGCCGTGCGGCAGGGTTTGCTGACGCAGCCTGATGACCCCGCGCCGCAGCTGGCGCCTGAACTGGGTGAACGCGAAAGGCAAATCATCGAGGCCATGGTGGACCAGAAGGTGCTGACCCCCCGGCCGACTGCCGACGAAGGCCAGCGCTATTACGCGGCCCATCGGGCGCAGTTCGTGGTGGGGCAGGCGCTGCATGTGCGGCACATCCTGTTTGCCGTCACGCCAGGTGTCAATGTGCAGGCGCTGGCGGTGCATGCCGAGCGAGCTTTGCTGGAACTCTCGCACAAGGCGGTCCATCCTGAGCGCTTTGCCCGGCTCGCCGGCGAGCTGTCTAACTGCCCCAGCAGCGCGCAGGGCGGCGACCTCGGCTGGATTAGCCCCGACGACTGCGCGCCCGAACTGGCCACCGAACTGTTTCACCTCAAGCATGCCCAGACCGCCACGGGCGTGCACCCGCGCCTGTTCCATACGCGCTTCGGGTTTCACATCATTGACGTTCTGGAGCGGCGCGCCGGCACCCAGCCCGCGTATGAGGATGTCCGCGAACGCATTGCAGCCCTGCTCACCCTGCAGTCGCGCGCCCGGGCCCTGCACCAGTACATGAGCCTGCTGGTGGGCGAGGCGGAGGTCGAAGGCATCGCCCTGGAGGGGGCTGACTCGCCTCTGGTGCAATGACTCCACACGCCGCGACGGCAGACGAGCTGCTGCTGCGCCTGCGGCGTTTTCACTCCGACTACTTTCCCCTGCACCAGCAGCGCTTCCAGGATCTGGTGGCTGGAGGCCAGCATCCCAAGACCCTGTTCATCGGTTGCTCGGATTCGCGTGTGGTGCCCTATCTGCTGACCGGGACAGGTCCCGGCGAGCTGTTCATCGTGCGCAACGTGGGGGCATTCATTCCTCCTTACGATGGACACCTGACCGATCCGCATGCCGCCAACCGCCCGGCCCACGGCGATTCAGCCGAACCGTGGGAAGGCCTGCATGGCACCACGGCGGCCATCGAGTTTGCGGTGCTGAGCCTGCGGGTGGAACGCATTGTGGTTTGTGGCCACAGCCACTGTGGCGCCATCCAGGCGGCCTATGAAGGCGTGCCCGAGGAAGCCGTGGCGCTGCGGGCCTGGCTCAGGCTGGCCAGCGAGGCCCTGCTGCCCGTACGGTCCAGCCCGGAAGCGCTGCGACGCACCGAGCAGCGCGTGGTGGTGTTGCAGCTTGAGCGGTTGATGGGCTACCCGATGGTGCGGCGCGAGGTCGAGCGGGGCGCTTTGACGCTGCACGGCCGGCATTACGTCATTGAGGACGGTGAAGTCCATGTGTTTGATGTACAGCAAGGCAATTTCGTGCCGGCTGCGATAGCCTCAAGCAGCGGCACCGGGCCGTACCAACCTTATGTGGAGCACGATGGACAAATCTTTTCAAGCTGACCCCGCAGTGACTTCTGTTGTCGATGCGGCGATGGTGGCGGCCGCACTGCAGTGCCTTTCGCGCGATTCCGGCCTCCGGCCCCTGAAACTCGCCCGCAAAAGCCTGATTCCAGTGGTGCAGGGCGGAATGGGTGTGGGTGTCTCTGCCGGTGGTCTGGCCGGAGCCGTGGCAGGTTACGGCGGAGTAGGCACTATTTCCTCGGTGGATCTGCGGCGTCTGCACCCTGACCTGATGGCGTTGACCGGACATCTGGACAAGGAGCCCGATGCCCGTGCGCAGATCGATGCAGCCAACCTCGACGCGCTGGACCGCGAAATCCGCAAGGCCCGCACGCTGGCCCAGGGTCGCGGCCTGATTGCCGTGAACATGATGAAAGCGCTCAGCGCCTACGAAGCTTACGTGCGCCAGGCGCTCGCCAGCGGGGTTGATGCGCTGGTCGTGGGTGCCGGGCTGCCGCTTGATCTGCCCGATCTGGCGCGCGAGTATCCGGGCACGGCACTGATTCCCATACTGTCCGACGCACGCGGCGTGCAGTTGCTGGTGCGCAAGTGGGAGCGCAAGGGCCGCCTGCCCGATGCCATCGTGATCGAACATCCCGGCCTGGCCGGTGGCCACCTAGGCGCCGCCAGAGTCGCTGACCTGCATGACACGCGATTCGACTTCGATGTGGTCATTCCCCAGGTTCTCGAATTCTTCAAGACAGCGGGTATTGAGCGCGAGATTCCCCTGATCGCAGCCGGTGGCATTGGTTGCAGGGATGACATCCTGCGCCTGCAGGCCCTGGGCGCTTCGGCCGTGCAACTGGGCACGGCCTTTGCTGTCACCGAGGAGTGCGATGCCGACCCGGCCTTCAAGCAGGTGCTGGCCGACGCAAGGCCCGAGGACCTGGTGGAATTCATCAGCGTGGCCGGTCTTCCCGCGCGCGCCGTGCGAACCCCCTGGCTGGACAAGTACATCCG
>NCGI01000296.1 GCA_002256925.1 Polaromonas sp. 28-63-22 | reverse complement strand
GCCGGTGTTTTGAGCCCTGCACCGCTCCAAGGCCCGCTCCCCGATACGCCGTCGGTGTTCCGGGCAGGAACCGGCCGGCTCGCGTTGACCAGCGCCCTGTTGCTGCTGGCGCTGGGCGCCTGCGCGCAACCGACCGCACCCGCCGCCTCATCACCCACAACTTCCCCGGCCAGCGCGGCGCCCGAGCCTGCGCCCACCCCGCAGGCGCAGGAGGCCCCGGCGCTTCAGGCGCCTGCCTACACGGCGAGCAACATCGCCTTGGCCTTCAACTACATCGACGCCAACAAGGACGGCCAACTCAGCCGCGAGGAGGCAGCTGGATTTCGCGGTGTCGCCAAAAACTTCGACGCGGCCGACACCAACAAGAACGGCAGCCTTTCCCGGCAGGAGTTTGAAAACGCCATGAATCGCAGCAAGCCGAAGTAAGGCGGGCCGTGTCGCCACGCGCTCGCACGGGCATCCCAGCCGCCGGCGAGCCGTGATCATGGATAAAATAGGCTTCCACCCCAATCACTACCTGCGCAAGCAGCTACGTTTTTGATAGCGACCCAGCCAACCCCCTGACCTGAAAGCGCCGCCTGCAATACCTTGTCGCCGTCCGGGCACTGTGTGCGTTCACGGCCAAGCATGGCGATCTGGACCTGCGCTTCACGCCCGCACCTTCGGCGCAGGAAGGTATTGCCGGCCATGTGCTGGTGGGACAACCGGCGCGCCTTGCACTGGGCGCAAGTCAAGATCTACGGCTGGCTGCTGTGCCGCGAGAAAAACCTCGACGACATCAACCTGGCACTGGTGTACCTCGACATCGCCAGCCTGCAGGAAACGACCCTCGCCGAACACTTCACCGCATCCTCATTGCAGGCGTATTTCGAGGCGCAGTGCGAACGCTTTCTGGCGTGGGCGCGCCAGGAACTGCTGCACCGTGAAACCCGCGATGCGTCGCTGACGGCGCTGCAGTTTCCGCATGCCGGCTTTCGCGCGGGTCAGCATGACCTGGCCTCGGCGATTTACAAAGCCAGCCTGGCCGGTCAATGCCTGATGGCGCAGGCGCCCACCGGCATCGGTAAAACCATAGGCACGATTTTTCCGCTGCTCAAGGCCACACCGGGCCGGCAACTCGACAAGCTGTTCTTTCTGGCCGCCAAAACGCCCGGTCGCGCCCTGGCGCTGGACGCACTGGCGCGCCTTCGGCAAGGCGCCACGGCGCTACCCCTGCCTTTGCGGGTACTTGAGCTGGTGGCCAAAACCAAGGCCTGCGAACACTCCGACAAAGCCTGTCACGGCGACGCGTGCCCGCTGGCCAAAGGCTTTTACGACCGCTTGCCGCAGGCCCGCAGCCAGGCCGTCAGTCACGCCGCCGCCGGCGAGCTGCTCGACAAGGCGGCACTGCGCGCGCTGGCGCTGTCGCACAAGGTCTGCCCCTACTACCTGAGCCAGGACCTTCTGAACTGGTCGGACGTGGTGGTCTGCGACTACAACTATTACTTTGACAGCAGCGCCCTGCTGCATGGACAAACCGTGGCCAATGCCTGGCGCGTGAGCGTGCTGGTCGATGAGGCGCACAACCTGCTGGAGCGCGCGCGCAAGATGTACTCGGCCACGCTGTCGCAGGCCCAACTGCAGGACGTGCACGACACCGCGCCGGCCGCCGTCAGGCGCGCGCTCGAACGGCTCAACCTGAGTTTCGACAGCTTGCAGCGCCAACAAACGCAGGCCTACCAGGTGTATGACGAGTTGCCGGCGCCCTTGCTGAAGGCGCTCCAGCAGACGATCACCACCATCACCGACTTTCTGGCGGCCAACCCGACCCGCATGGACGCGGCGCTGCAGGATTTTTACTTCGAGGCGCTGCATTTTTCACGCATGGCCGACAGCTTCGGGGAGCATTCGATGCTCGACCTGACCCTGCAGCACGAACCGGCGGGCGACGCGCGCCGGGACGGCTGGGGCGATGCGGGCGGAGCCACGCTGTGCATTCGCAATGTCGTGCCGGCGCCGTTTTTGTCGCCGCGTCTGGCGGCCGCGCAATCGGTGGCGCTTTTCTCGGCCACGCTGAGCCCGCGCAAGTTCTACACCGATACGCTGGGCCTGCCCGCATCGGCCGGCTGGATCGATGTGCAGTCACCCTTCATGGCCCGACAGCTGCGCGTCGAGGTGGTCAGCGATGTGTCCACCCGGTGGCAGCATCGCGACGACTCGCTGGAACCGATTGCGGCGTTGATGGCGCGGCAATACGCGCAGGCGCCCGGCAACTACCTGACCTTTCTCAGCAGCTACGACTACCTGCAAAAACTTGCCGCGTTCTTTCGTGCGCACCACCCGCACATACCGATGTGGGAACAAACGCCGCGCATGGACGAGGCGGCGCGTGACGATTTTCTGGCGCGTTTTACCGCCGACGGCCAGGGGATCGGCTTTGCGGTGCTGGGTGGCTCCTTCGCCGAGGGCATTGACCTGCCCGGCAAGCGCCTGATCGGCGCTTTCATCGCGACGCTGGGTCTGCCGCAGGTCAACCCGGTCAACGAGCAGATCAAGGCGCGCATGGCGGCCAACTTCGGCGGCAGTCGCGGCTACGACTACGCCTACCTGTACCCGGGCCTGCAAAAAGTCGTGCAGGCCGCCGGCCGCGTGATCCGCACCACGTCCGACGAAGGGGTGATCTACCTGATCGACGACCGCTTCATGCGGGCCGACATCCAGGCACTCTTCCCGGCCTGGTGGCAGGTGCGGCACCACAAGGCGCGCGGCACGCCGCAGCGCCGCGCCGCGCATCCCGGCCCTGCGCAGGAGACCTTCAAGTCGCTCGACGCACCATGAAAAAAGCCCGGACAAGGCGGGCTCGACATTCCAACAGGGCGGGAGAGCGTCTGCGCCGCCTAAAACACGCCGAACAGCATCAGAATCAGAATCACACTGATCGGAACGCCAAGTAACCAGGCAATGATGGGCATGCAGTACTCCTTGAAGTGCGGTGAGTTGATGAGCCTTCAATGTAGAGCGCACCGCATACGCGGCATGCCGGCCGTCAGGCCCACGGCAGGTAAGAAATGCCTGACCGGCTTGCAGGCTGGCGCCTGGCGCGTTGAGGTCTTTCAGCCCGTTATTCAAGCCTTGGATTCAAGTACGAAGTGCAACGTGTCCAAAACAGGTGGATCAAGTAGCCATAGGATTGCCCTATTTGACCTGCCAGTCTTCAAGAAGCACGAT
>NCGI01000295.1 GCA_002256925.1 Polaromonas sp. 28-63-22 | reverse complement strand
CAGCACTTCGCCGGGCTGCGCGATGTCGGTTTCTGATTGACCTGCGGCAAGCCGCCGGAAAACCAGAATGTCGTACTGCGAGGTGTAGTCGTAATGCGATGGCAGCTGGTTGTTCAGCAGGTCGGCGACGTGCAGATCGACCAGCGTCGTGCCGCACAGGGTTTGCAGCGTCGCCTGAACCTGCGCCTGCAGCACCTCGAACTCGCGCCGTGCGCAGGCAATCCAGACAAAGCCCTGCGCAGGCAGTTCGGTGGGCAGGGCGTCGGTTTCGACGATGCGATGCTGGCCCGGGGTGATGTTGAAGACACGCATGAAGACTCCCGCCCAGGTTCTGTATGAAAAAGGCTTCTAGACCATATGATACCTGCGCGAGCAGCTACTATTTTTATAGCGAGCTGCCGGCCCGGACCGAGCCTGTCCACCCGCGCGCCCCGTCAGCGCGGCGCTTACCGGGCCTGCTGCAGCTTGCGGGCGGCGTCGAGGGCGAAATACGTCAGGACACCATCGGCGCCGGCGCGCTTGAAGGCCAGCAGGCTCTCCATCATGACGGCATCGTGGTCAAGCCAGCCATTGAGGGCTGCGGCCTTGAGCATGGCGTATTCGCCACTGACCTGGTAGGCGAAGGTTGGTACCTTGAATTCGTCTTTCACGCGGCGCACCACGTCCAGGTAAGGCATGCCGGGCTTGACCATCACCATGTCGGCGCCTTCGGCGATGTCGAGTGCGACTTCGCGCAGCGCCTCGTCGGTGTTGCCCGGGTCCATCTGGTAGACCTTTTTGTCAGCCTTGCCCAGGTTGCCGCTGGAGCCCACCGCCTCGCGGAAGGGGCCGTAGAAGGCGCTGGCGTACTTGGCGCTGTAGGCCATGATGCGGGTGTGGATGTGCTTGTTGGCTTCGAGGGCAGCGCGAATCGCGCCGATCCGCCCGTCCATCATGTCGCTGGGCGCAACGATATCGACGCCCGCGTCGGCCTGGCACAGCGCCTGCTTGACCAGCACCTCGATGGTCTCGTCGTTCAGGATGTAGCCGTGGTCGTCCGGCAGCCCGTCCTGGCCGTGCGTGGTGAACGGGTCCAGCGCCACGTCGGTCATCACACCGAGGTCGGGAAAGCGTTTTTTCAGCGCACTCACCACGCGGGGCACCAGGCCGTCCGGGTTGAAGGCTTCGCGGCCATCAAAGGTTTTGAGCGATGCGTCAATCACCGGGAACAACGCCATCACCGGAATGCCCAGCTTCACACATTCTTCCGCCACCGGAAGCAGCAGATCCAGGCTGAGCCGCTCGACGCCCGGCATCGAGGTGATCGCCTCGCGGCGCTGGCTGCCCTCCAGCACGAACACCGGGTAGATGAGGTCGTGCGCGCTCAAGGCGTTTTCACGCACCAGGTTGCGCGTGAAACTGTCGCGGCGCAGTCGCCGTGGACGGCCCTGGGGGTAGGGTGCGAAGGGAGGGGTGTTGGATGCCATCGGCAAATTGTGCCAAAAGTTGTTCCAGGTCAACTTCGTCATTCAGGAAAAACCCTGACGCGCTGGAACTTTCGTATTCAGATGCACCGGTGGCGTGTGGAAATCCACAACGCTTATTTTGGCAAGCTCCTTAGAATAAGCGCGTGCTGATACCTTGTGTACCGGCATCCCGCTTTTCCTCCCTGAGCGGGGCCTTGGCGTGTGACAGCAAAAAGGCTTCATACCCGGCTGACTTTGTTGTCAGCCGGGTTTTTTTTGGCCGCTCGATGGCATGCCTGCGAAGTCCTCGACGGCACCCTCAACACGGCCGCAGCGCCAGGTCGCCCCAAGCCAGGCCCGCCCCCTCGGGGGCATCCTTCGATACCTCAGGACGAACGGGAAGAAGTTGCAAACGTAGGGGCCGGCGCGACCTCTTCACCAGCAGGGGCCGCGGAACCGGCTTAGCCGGGCCGCAGGCGCAGCGCCCCCTCGGGGGGCAGAGAGCCACACGCAGTGGGCGAACGTGGGGGTCACATTTCTCGTGAGGGCTACACTCCCTCGATGCTCTGGATCAAAGCCTTTCACATTGTTTTTGTCGCCAGCTGGTTCGCAGGCCTTTTCTACCTGCCGCGCATTTTTGTCAACCTGGCGATGGTGCCGCCCGAAAGTGTGGCCGAGCGCGAACGACTGCTCCTGATGGCACGCAAGCTGCTGCGCTTCACGACGATTCTGGCGCTGCCTGCGTTGCTGCTGGGCCTTTGGCTCTGGCTTGGCTACGGCATCGGACGCGGTCCTGGTAATGGCTGGATGCACGCCAAGCTTGCCGTCGTCGTGCTGGTCATTGGCTACCACCATGCCTGTGGCCGCCTGCTCAAAAAGTTCGAGTCTGGCCGCAACACCCGCAGCCACGTCTGGATGCGCTGGTTCAATGAAGTGCCGGTGCTGCTGCTGGTGGTCGCCGTGGTGCTGGTCGTCGTCAAGCCGTTTTAGCCTCCCAAGGACCGCCAAGCGTGAATTCCCCGAATTCGCAAGCAGACGCGGGAGAACCGGCTTTGCCGGGCGCCACGCGTCGTCCCCTGCAA
>NCGI01000294.1 GCA_002256925.1 Polaromonas sp. 28-63-22 | reverse complement strand
TCCTTGCGCACCGGGTCAAGCACGAGGCCACCGCACTCGAGCAGCGGCGATGCGCCACCGGCGTGGCGGCGCAGCAGGGCGCGCACGCGGGCGATGAGTTCGTCGAGGTCAAAGGGTTTGAGCACATAGTCGTCGGCTCCGGCATTGAGCCCGGCGATGCGATCACTGACGGCGTCACGCGCCGTCGCGATGAGCACCGGCACCGCGTTGCCGCTGCGGCGCAGGCCCTTCAGCACCGTCATGCCGTCCTGGCCGGGGAGCCCCAGGTCGAGGATGGCCAGGTCGTAAACATCGTTGGCCAGGGCGCGTTCTGCCGCGTTGCCGTCCATCACCCAGTCCACCGCGAAGCCGGCATCGCCCAGGCCCTGCCGGGCGGCGCGGCCAATCATGGGGTCGTCTTCGATCAGGAGCAGTCTCATGGTATGTGCCGCTGATTCTGCACGACAAAGGCCATCAGCTGGGTCGTCAGGTCGCCCTGGTCCAGCAGCCCTTGCCGTGCGGCCTGCAGGCAGGCGGACCACGCGGGTAGATCCGGCGCGGGCAGTTCGTGCCCCGGGCTGTTCCACGCGGCATGAAAACGGCGCAGGGAAGGTGGGGCCTTGATGGCATCCAGAAAAGCGTCCAGTTTGGCCAGGTGGGCGTTGTCGGCTTGCGGATAGATCTGCCACACCAGCGGATGGCCGGCCCAGAGCGCACGCACCAGGGAATCCTCTCCGCGCACAAGATTGAGGTCGCAGGCCCACAGCAGATGATCGAAGTCCTGTTGCGTCAGCAGGTCAAGGTATGAAATTGATAGCAGTCCGCGCAGGGAATGATTGGGCTGCAGGGCATTTTGATCATCAAGTGCGGCCTTCACGGCATGGGCGGCGCGTCCCGCGGTCACCAGCAGACGGACCGGCTCACCCTGCAGGCCGTGGCGCGCCAGCTGGTTCAGCAGGGCTCCCAGCGCGGGCGGTTCATAGCAAAACAAGGACACCAGTTTTTCAGGGCGGTTGTTGTCCGGCGCGATACCCTGGCCGGCTAGCCAGGCGCGCCGGTCAAAACCTGCCTGCCGCGCCATCAGGTCGGGCTCGCGCAGCAAGCCGCCGGTCAGGCGGGTAAAGCCGGGGTAGAAAAACCATTTCGTCCAGCCTGCCGCCGGGCCGCTGTGTACGAGGGAGGGCATGGCGTGGCAGCGCTCGACATAGTTTTCTGCCGACAGGTATTCAAGGTTGATCCAGCAGGGTTTTAAGCCTTTTTGGCCTGCAGCCCAATCAATACCTGCGCAGGCAGCTATGAATTCAGGAGCGACTGCACAGCCGAACGCTTCCACCATCACGTCGGGCGGGTGACGTTCGACGACATCCAGGCTCAAGCTGCCAGCTGCGTCCCAGGGCAAAACCTGAACCCCTTCGCTGCCGCCCGGTGCCATCCATCGCAGCGCCGAGCTGTCATCGATCCAGAGGCGCACTTTGTGCCCACGTGCGCCGAGGTCGGAGGCGAGTCGCCAGCAGACGCCAATGTCCCCGAAGTTGTCGATGACTTTGCAAAAAATGTCCCATTGCAGGCTTCGATTCATGCAAGGATTGTCCACAATACGCACTGCCGGCCACCTTTGACGACATGACCAAACATCACGAATTTGATCCTCAACTACTTAGCGAAGTGGCAGCGCTGCCGGCCATGCCCGGCGTTTACCGCTATTTTGATGCCGAGGGTGGCGTGCTGTACGTCGGCAAGGCGCGCAATCTCAAAAAGCGTGTGGCCAGCTATTTCCAGAAGAACCACGGCGGCACGCGCATTGGCCATATGGTCACGAAGATCACGCGCATGGAAACCACCGTGGTGCGTTCGGAGGCCGAAGCGCTGCTGCTTGAAAACAATCTGATCAAGCGGCTCAGCCCGAAATTCAACATTCTGTTCAGGGACGATAAAAGCTATCCCTACCTCAAGCTCACGGCCTCGCAGCCTCTTGCAGGCGGCGCCTCGGCGGCGCAGCATTACCCACGCATTGCCTACTACCGCGGCGCGGTTGAAAAAAAGCACCGGTATTTCGGCCCGTACCCCAGCGCCTGGGCCGTCAAGGACACCATGCTGCTGCTGCAAAAGGTGTTCCGCCTGCGCACCTGCGAAGACACCGTGTTCAGCAACCGCACCCGGCCTTGCCTGCTGTACCAGATCAAGCGCTGTTCCGCGCCCTGTGTGGGCAACGTGTCGAGTGAGCAGTACGCGCTGGATACCGCCAACGCCGAACGGTTTTTGCAGGGTCAGACGCAGGAAATACTTACCGAGCTTGAAGCGAAGATGCGCGGCCACGCCGACCGGCTGGAGTTCGAGCAGGCGGCCGAACTGCGCAACCAGATGTCAGCCCTGTCCAAAGTACTGCACCAGCAGTCGATGGATACCGGTGGCGACAAGGACGTGGATATTCTGGCGGTGAAAGTGCAGGGCGGCAAAGCCTGTGTGAATCTGGCGATGGTGCGCGGCGGACGCCACCTCGGCGACCGGCCCTACTTCCCGACGCATGTTGAAAATGCCACCGATGTCGCCGCGCTCGATGC
>NCGI01000037.1 GCA_002256925.1 Polaromonas sp. 28-63-22 | reverse complement strand
GGCAGTTTCGTGCGTTTTTCGAGTCGGCTGGGTGCCCGAAAGACAAGTTCACCGCTCGACTCGACCGGCGCATCCAGAATTTTCAGGAACTTGCGCTCAACAAATTCTGCCCTGATGTGCTTGCCGCTCGCCAGCAGGCCCATGAGCCTGGACATATCAAGGTCGGCGGCGCGGGAACTCGTGCTGAACGCCAGCGCGAGCGCAGCTATAAAAATGAGAAAGTTCTTCATGGAGAAGGGCCGCCATCGCCCCAGAAATCGAAAAAGTTAAACCAGTTGTAAGGTGTTTGGAGGCAGTGCTGCTCAAGCAAACCGACATAACGGACCAAAGCGGCCCGACTGGCTTCCTCGCGCTCCGTTGGCACTGTGTGGGCAAAGTCCATCACCGGCTCCAAGTGTATGGTGTAGCGGTTACCGCCTTGATAAATGCCCACCATATGGAAAACCGGGTGTTTCAACATGGCCGCCAGGCGGAACGGGCCTAAGGGAAAAGCGGCCGGTTGACCCAAAAAATCAACTGAAATATTTCCGGCCGCCTCAATGGATCGGTCCGCCAATACCCCTACAAGCGCCCCCTCCTTCAACTGGTCCCTCACTTGAAGCATCGCGCTCGGTTGTCCGAGTGCGATGATGTCTTGCTGGGCCTCAGGATTAATCGCATTGAGCAATTGCTTGATGTTGCGCGCGTTTTCCTCGTACATCAACAGCACCATCCTGAGGGATGGGTACTGCTTGGCGATACTGCGCACACTTTCAAAGCTGCCCATGTGCGCGCCCATCAAAAACATACCGACACCCCGTGTGGCCATGCCAAGCGCACGATTGTCTTTGTCTTCAATCTTGACTTCAAAGAGATCAAGGCGACCGTTCAGGAAGTAGATGCGGTCCAGGGTCACAGCGGCGAAGGTGTACAAGTGCCGAAAAACAGCCAGCACGCCATGATCGCCTCCTGGAATACGCGACAGGTACTTCTCCGAAGCACGTCTGGCCAGCGGCGAGGAAAGGTAGAAGTAGGCCACGACCGGCACCAAAACCCATCGCGAAACACGTCGGCCCAGATGCAGGGCGATCCACGCAATCAACCTGAGCGCAAGCCTGTTACCCCGCTCCTTTTGCGTGGTCCAGTTTTTCTGGTTGTCGTCAGGTGCCGACGTGGGTCGCTCCATGGCTAGAAGGGCTCGGCCGGGATGGTGCGAAGCTGCCCGCTACAGGCCAGCACACCATCCATCTCGCCCAGCGGCGCAATGCGGACCGTGAACCTGTATTCGTCCGTGCCAGTGCCGACCAGCCGCACATCCAACTGATCGCCTGGAACCACCGATGCCAGGAACTTGACGTTGTAAAGAGTGCAACGCTCCAGCGGCTGAACCAGAGACGCCTGGGCGAATGCCATGACCCGCTCGAGCAACAAAACGCCGGGCAAAATCGGCTGTCCGGGGAAGTGGCCTGGAAAGCATGGATGGTCGTACGGTATCTTCACACGCGTCAGGTGCAGCGGCGAACTCGCGTCAGTCATCGGGAGACGCCTTGATCAGCTCAAGCAAAGCCTCGCGCGGCAATTTGCTGGTGCCGTTACGCGGCAGACTTGCCACGAGCTTGAGCGGTCTGGGTAAAAAGGCGGTCGCAATCTTGCGGCGCAGCTCGGTCTGCAGGGATTCAGCGGTGTGCGTAGGCGCGACCGCCACGGCCGCGAGGCGGGTGGTGCTACCCAAACCTTCCGTTGCCGCACTCTGGATGAAAAAAGCACCATCTTCCACGCCCGTGATGGAAAGCAACTGATGATTCAGGTACTCGATCGTGGTACTTTTTCCAGCGACGTTGACCATGTCGGCCGTGCGTCCGTGCAGGATGAAAACGTGATCGCTACGGAGTTCAAGCACATCGTTGATCGGCACGTTGCCCTCGATCTGCCGACCGCTGGCAAAGACGCCGGAACCCGCCTGCCGGATCGCTATACCTTCGAAAGTCGTCCATTCGGCCGTCTCGGTGGTGCGCCGGGTAGCAAGTTGCCCCGTTTCGGTACTACCGTAAATTTCAAGCAACGGCGCGGTGGTTTTCTGTTCGGCCTCAGCAGCCAGCGCGTTGGCTAGCGGCGCGGTCGCGCTGACCAGCAAATCAAGCGCTGACGGCTCACCCACCCCGGAGAGGAGCGCACGCAAGTGAAAAGGTGTGGTGACCAGGGCTCGGGGCCGCGGCGCCCGGGCGATGGCGTGCTCAATGTCCGCCGGATAAAACGGCCGCCCGGCATCGAAAGCTGCGCCGTTCTGCATCGCAATCAGGACGGTCGATTCAAAGCCATACATGTGCTGCGGCGGCACCGTTCCGATGATCGTAAAACCGCTGCCCGGCACGATCCCCAGACGGGCACCTTCGCTTTGAACGTTGATGACGAGCTTTCCCCAATGCTTGGGATGTGCGAGCGGCGCGCCGGTACTGCCGGACGTGTACACAAAAGCCGCAATATGCGACGCGGGGATCATGGGAACAGTTACCGCTTCGGGCAGAAAAATCTCTTTCAGCAAACCATCTGCGATCTGTGTCTGCGGAAGGCTGAGGGCGCAGGCCTTGTCATCGGTAACGCAATACAAGCCATCGTAGGTACTGGCCAGGGCCGCGATCAGTTCTTCGGTATGCGTTGAGGGTAGAAGACAGCTTTGCCCGCGCACCAGTGCAGCCCCGAAACCCACCGCAAAGGCATAACGATCCTGGCACGCCAACAGTACAAACCGCGAAGGCGGCAGATGTTCGGCACAGTAATTTACATCGGCCAGATACCGGGCCGCCGTGATCATCCGCCCCTGCCGGTAAGCCAGCGGGCTGTTCAGGTTTGCATGGGTAATGAGCGGCAGCATGGACAAACGACTCAAGGCTTCGATGCGCCAGCCGGCGGCGTGCGCGACTGATGTCGGCTGTAGGCGTCAAATCCCTGCTTCAGGCTGACATGGTCGAAGTGCCTGAAAAGCCGCCGCCGCAGTACATACTCACCCACAAAGAAAATCACCACGGACGGCCATTGAAGCAATACGGCGAAGGTGGACCACACCGACAGCGGCGCGGCAAAAAAAAGAAGAACGGAAATAGCGCAGGTCACCAGAAAAAACCAGGTCCATGCAACTGTCACTTTGCGTGCATAGGCTTCAATTTCGACCGGAAGCACTGGATGCGCCATGCGCGCAAAAGTCACCACCAGCGGCGTCCCGCCCGCCGCCAGCGTGTGCCCGAACACCCATGCCAGTAGCGCGTTAGTGCCCACATGCTGCGCAAAATAAAGCGCTTGCGCATGGGCCAGCAATGCTGGCCAGACCGCCCAAAACAAGGCTGTTACCGGAAGAACGGCCAACAACCCGGCGACAATGAATCGCGCCACTGATCGGGCAGGCAAGCCGCTAGCGAGCAAAGGCCGCCTGACCACCCACTGAAAGATGAAAATCATCAACCCCGCTGCCGGTACGCCGATGGCCAGCAGGGTCGCCATCACCCGACCGTTGGGAAGTGTCAGCGCAAAATGACTCGCCATCGCATAGCCCGCGATGAGCAGGGCAATCAGCGCGCCCTTGATCCATCCGGCCATGTGTGGGACGCGCAACAATACAGCCTACTTCGTGCGCTCTTGAGCGATGTACAGGCTCAAGGCTCGGATCGATGCGAAGCTCTCCACATTGCGGGGATCGTCGGAGCGCATCTGGAAACCGTAGCGCTTCGAGACCGCGAGCGCAATCTCAAGAATGTCAATCGAATCGAGGCCCAGTCCGTCCCCATAAAGGGGAGTATCCGGAGTGACTTCACTGGCTTTGACTTCAAGATTCAGCGAACTGATGAGCAGTTCAATCACCTCGGCCTCAAGTTCCTGCTGGGGTACCGCGGCGAGGGAAGATGCTGTTGTGGATTCCATTAGACTTGGCCTGTGTTTCGGGAAGGAAGTAAGCGGACTTTAGTCGTGCCATAACGCGCGCTGCCTGAACAATCTGCCAGCAAAAGTTACTGGTGTCATTTTATCATTGGCGTCCTGCCCGAGATGTGCTTACAACACCATCTCCCGGCACCGCCAGTCAACAGGTTTGTCATGACTGCTACCGCTAGCGCGTCCCCATCTTGCTCTTCTACGCATCTGGTGCTGATCCCCTGCTACAACCCCGGCACCGCAGTGGTGAACATGGTGCGTAGCGTCAGGGAGCGCTGGTCACCCGTGTGGGTCGTCGTGGATGGCAGTACAGACGCCAGTACGGACCTCCTTCTGGCACTCGCGGCGCAGGATTCCGGGGTCAAGGTGTTGGTTCAGGCCGCCAATGGCGGCAAAGGCAGCGCCGTGCTTCGCGGTATCACCGAAGCGCTGTCCCAGGGCTACACACACGCGCTGACCATGGATGCCGACGGCCAGCACCCGACTGAACTGGTAGCGCACTTCATGGCACGCTCCATTGAGCAGCCGCGGGCGCTCGTCCTGGGCAAACCTGTCTTTGATGCCTCCGCACCTGCGTTGCGCGTCAATGGCCGGAAGATCTCCAATGGCTGGGCCAATCTTGAAACCCTGGGCGCGGGCATCGGCGACTCGCTGTATGGTTTTCGCGTCTACCCGATGCGTGAACTTCAGGCCGTCATGCTCAAAAGCCGGTGGATGCGACGATTTGACTTCGACCCGGAGGTGGCGGTTCGTTTATGCTGGGCAGGAATGAAGCCAGTCAATATCGAGGCGCCCGTGAAATACTTTAGCGCGGCAGAGGGCGGCGTATCCCATTTCAAATACCTGCGTGACAACGTCCTGCTGACGTGGATGCATGCACGTTTGTTCGTCGAGTTTCTGGTGCGCCTTCCGGGCTTGCTGGCCCGGCGAAAATAGGCGCGTTGCCCAAGTCATGCAAACGTCTGATTCAGTCGCGCGCGGCAACCCGCCCCAGTCCAGGCTATGCCGCCAATGCCATTTCCCGTCAGGACATGGATGCACGCCGCGAAAACGTCCGCTACGTTTTTGATAGCTGTTAGCGCATGTAACTATTGGGCTGCAGCACCAAACCACCAAAATAATCCGTTTTCGGTAAGCCGGGAGACACCATTACCCAGACGATCCGGTCCTAATGCGCCGCTAAGGCTTGATGCCCAGCAACCGTGCCGCGTTGCCGCCCTGAATCAACTGACGGTCAGTCTTCGAAAGCTTTTTCACCTGCGCGATGAGACCGAGGGGATCTTCCTCGCCCATGTCGTAGGGGTAGTCTGTGCCCAGCACCACGTGGTCTGCGCCAAAGCGCTCGATCAACCGCCGGAGCATCTCCGGGTCAAAGGTGATGGTGTCGAAGTAAAACTTTTCCAGGTAGGAGGATGGCGGCTTTTTGATGACGGTACGGCAATCCGGCCGGGCGCGCCACGCGTGGTCCATGCGGGCCCAGTAATGGGCAATAAAGCCGCCGCCATGCGCCACAACGAACTTGAGCTTGGGGTAACGCGCCATGACGCCATCGAAAATGAGATGGGAGACGGCCACGGTCGAATCGAGCGGGTTGCCGATGACATTGTTGAAGTAGTGATGGGTCAGGCGGTCGGCGTGCGTGTACCCCAGGGGATGCATGAAGATCACGACCCCCAGGGCCTCGGCGCGCGCAAAAAACTTGTCAAGTTTGAGACTTGGATCGGTGAGGTTTTTGCCGTTCACGTTGGTGCAGATCTCGATGCCGCGCATACCGAGGTTTTTGACGCAGTGGTTAAGTTCGCGAATGGCGAGTTGCGAATCCTGCAGCGGAACCGAGCCCAACGCAACAAAGCGATCCGGATGGTCCGCCGCAATACGGGCCATACCTTCGTTAACTTCGCGCGCAAGTTCGGCACCGTAGTCCGGCTCTGTCCAGTAGAAAAACTGGTAAGGCGCCGGGCAAACGGCCTGAATATCCACACCCATGCGGTCCATGTCCGCCAGCCGCTCGGTCACACCGGTCAGTTTGGGCGCGCGGGTCTTCATTTGCCTGACGTTCGTTTCACGTGTCAGGGCGTCGGCGAAAACCGTCGTGGGATCGTACTTGCCCAGGTCAAGATGCGCAGTCTTGGCATTGACCACCGGATTGAGGTAATGGCAATGAAGATCGATGACCTTCGAGGTTCCGCTTCGTGTTTTCGCCACCGGCCTAGACAATCGGGCTGTCGCCGGGACCGAAGTTTTGGCCGCCGTGCGGGCCACCGTGGCCGCCGCAGATCGCGTCGGCGCGTGCCGGTGGAGAGGATTGCTGCAATCAGGTAAACAGGTGTAGAACATGTTGATCCTCGATGGATTTGACGCAAACGCCAGCCCCGGTTCGGGCAAGCAGGATACTCTCGCTTATCAATTTATCTTATGATAACTTATGAGGCGCGACCGATGAAAGGCGAGGCCAGGGAGTCCTGCCCGCCCATTGCACGCACAATCTGACGAAGGAGCACCTGATGCATGTCGGCATTGCCGGGACGGGGAAAATGGGAACGGCCATCGGTAAACGCCTGCTGGCAACGGGTCACAAGCTGAGCGTCTGGAACCGCACGCCTGACCGCATGCGGGAACTCGTCGAAGGGGGTACCGAGCCCGCGAGTTCCCCCGCAGATCTTGCCCGCCGGGTGGATGCAGTCATCACGATGCTGAGCGACGAGCCGGCGCTCGACCACGTGTATTTCGGTGTCGACGGCCTTCTATCGGCATCGGTGTCGGCCTGCGCGCCCGGGAAACTATTTATCGACATGAGCACCGTCAAACCTGCTAAACAGCAGGAAATTGGCGCACGCGTCTCTGAAGCGGGCGCTACGTATCTGGAATGCCCGGTGGGCGGCAGTGTCGGCCCCGCCCAGGACGGCAAACTGCTGGGGTTTGCTGGTGGAACCGAATCCGCGCTTAAGCGAGCGCGCCCGGTTCTTGATCAATTGTGCAGACGCATCGAGCACGTGGGACCGCTCGGGGCAGGCGCCACGATGAAGCTTGCGATCAACTTGCCGCTGATGGTCTATTGGCAGACGCTGGGCGAAGCGCTTTCGCTGATTCAGCCGCTGGGTCTCGACCCGGCACGTGTCATCGATATCTTCACAGACACATCGGGTGGCCCCAACATGCTGAAAACGCGCGGTCCCACGATTGCCAGCGCGCTCGAGGGTAACCAGGGCGCCAAGGTGACCGTGAGTGTAGCGACCATGCGCAAGGACATTCGCGCCATGCTCGATCAGGCGGCGCTTCAGCATTGCAACCTTCCCCTGACGGCGCTGGCCCTGGAATGCTTCGACCAGGCAGCCATGCAAGGGCTGGATGCAGCAGATTGCACGCAGCTCCCCGTCTGGTGGCTGGGCGAGGGTGGCAAGGCCTGAGGCTCGTCGCTTCAGCGCTCTTCGGCGCTACATCGTTCGTAGAATTCTCGTCGGTGCGATTTGTCAGGCGTCTGCGTAATGCTGGTTGTGGCTGGGCCTCTTCAACGCAGCATTGACAGCCGGCATCACCTTCTCAGCCATCAACACCATGGACCGCCTGGCCAGTTCAGGGTCCGCCCAGTCAATGCCGCAGTAAAGCAGCGTTCCGAAATCACCGATCTGTTCACGGAACTGAAGGATTTTCTCGGTGACTTCCTCATGCGTGCCGGCGATGACCAGCTGGTCAACCACACTGTCTACCGTCACGCTATCGTCGGGCATATCCTTGTGCGCCTTGAACAGGTTAAGACGACCCGCCCGGCGCATCTTGTGCAGAAGTTGTTTGTAGTAGAACTTGTAAGGACTGGCCTCCCCCAGGCCATAGCGCCTGGCGGTTGCTGCATCGTCCGCGACGAACACCGTCTTGGCTACGCGCCAATTGGTGGGATCGGGTGCGCGATTGCCCTGCGCACAGCCCTCGAGATATTTTCCCCAATGCGATTTGACCCATTGCGGCAAAAGAAAATTGGCTGATATCGGATCCCAGCCGCGCGCAGCAGCGGCGGTGACGCCACCCGAAAACGGCTCCACCGCCGTGATCACAATCGGAGGATGCGGCTGCTGGTAGGTTTTAAGCACTGTGCCTTGGCCGATCTCATCGATCAGCGTACGTTCGGTCGAGAGATTCCAGAACTGACCCTTGATGTTGTACGGCGCATCGCTGGTCCAGAGCGCAATCATGTGATTGATGCACTCAAGGAACATCGCTTTGCGGTCGCGGTCAAGGTTCTCGAACATCTCCATGTCAGAGGGCAAACCGCCCGGGCTGATACCCACAATCAGGCGCCCCTCCAGCATGTGATCCAGCATGGCGACGTTGGCAGCAAAAGCTGCCGGGTGACCATTGGGCAGATTGAGGGTTCCGGTGCACAGCTTGATCTGCTGGGTGGCATGCACGAGGCTTGCAAGGAACATCAGGCATGACGGAATGGTCTCGGCAAGGTCTGTCGTGTGTTCGCCAACGTAGGCCTCACGGTACCCGAGACGGTCTGCAAGGATGATGGCTTCACGATCCTCTTTCAGAGTTTCGAGGTAGTTGCGTCCAGGCGGATGCAAGGGCATGGTGAAGTAACCGAGTTGCATGGTAGTTTCCTCAATCTCTCATTGCTTTATTTATCATTTAATAAATTATAGGTGGCGTCTGTCATCACTGCAGAAGATTTCTGAGGCTGCCAGTTCGGCGATTGGGCAAATCATGTCCATCGGTGGCCGGGAAGCACAAGGCAGCGTTCAATCCCAGCCGAAAACCCCCGGGCAGGAAGGTTTACCAGGCACAGGAAACCACGCTGGTTATTTAGCAAACGATAAGATAGACTGCGCTCGGAGGCCGGTGCGGAACCGCATGGCAGCCTTACAAAGTCAGATCGAAGTCCGTTTCATGCAAGGAGCGCTACCTTGAAAACTTTAGTCCAGTCCCGGTTGACTATTCGCCGCCTGCTGCTGCCCTTTCTGTGTTTTGTTTCGGTCACGGCTGCGGCGCAGACCTTCCCGTCCCGTCCCGTCCCATCAAACTTGTCGTAACTTACCCGCCAGGCGGGAGCTCGGATCTGATGGCGCGCATCATGGGACAAAAACTCAGCGTCTTTTGGGGCCAGCCCGTGGTGATTGAAAGCAAGCCGGGCGCCGCAGGGTCGATTGGCATGGAATTCACCGCGCGCCAACCGGCCGACGGCTATACGTTTGTCGTCGGCAATCTGGGGCCTGCTGCGGTCAATCCGCTGATCAGCAAAGTGCCTTACAGCATGGACAAGGACTTCATTCCGGTGGCACTGACCGCCACCGGACCCAACATTCTCGTGGTTCCGGCAAGTTCACCTTTCAAGACACTGGCGGACATGCTGGCGGCCGCCCGCGCCAATCCGGGAAGCCTGAATTTTGGGACCAGCGGCCCGGGCAGCATGGCGCATCTTGGCGGTGAGTTGATCATGCGCCAAGCCGGCATCAAGATGACCGGGGTAGCCTACAAAGGTGGCGGGCTGGCCGTTAATGACCTTCTCGCCGGTCATCTGCACATGATGGTTTCGGACGCGCTTCCAGTCTCGCAGTTCATCAAGACGGGCAAGCTGCGCCCGCTGGCCATCACCAGCGCCAAACGATCACCCATGACGCCAGACATCCCTACTTTTGCCGAGGCGGGTCTGCCCGGGTTGATAGCAGAGAATTGGTGGGGCGTATTTTTGCCGGCAGGAACGCCCCAAGCCGTCGTTGACAGCTACCATGCCGCACTGGACAAGGTCATGGCAGACCCTGACCTCAAGGAGCGTTTTGCCGGGCTTGGCGTGGAGGCTATGGCGACGTCCCAGGATGAATTCCGGACGTTCTTGGCGGCGGAAACCGCAAAGTACACCAAACTGGTTTCCGACAATCGGATCAAGGGCGACTGAGGCCACGCCCACCCCAAAAGACAAAGCACCCCGCACGTCAGCAAGCGCCGCTGACGCCAAGCGCCGCTACGCCAGCCGTGGCACAACACGCTTCGCGACCGCCTGATGCCGCAGGGTCCGGCGGTCAAAAGGTCTGGCGGGCCATTAGACTAGCCTCCCAGCCACCACGTCGAAAACAGTCAGGCGGATTCCAGAGCCGTCCTGGACCGGTCGCATCAGCGCAACGGCGGGTTTTTTCCGTACGTCACTTTGCAGAGGTAACCAATAGTCCAATGATGCTTGTCCGCACCTCGCTCAACGCTTAATCCGGCGCATGATGCTCACCGGGAAACCAGCCTTTGCTGCTATGAAAAACATCAAGAATAAAACTGCGCGGGTTGCGACGCCCGTCGCTGACCGGCTCGCGGGCAAAACCCGCTTGTCGCCTGCTGACCGAGAAGCACAAATCATCGAGGGCGCGATTGCCTATTTTTCGGAGGCTGGCTTTTCAGGTCAAACCCGTGAACTTTCGAAAAGACTGGGCATCACCCAGCCGCTGCTGTACCGCTACTTTTCGAACAAGCAGGCCCTGATTGATCGGGTGTACCAGACTGTTTTTCAGGGGCGCTGGAATCCGCAGTGGATCGTCCTTCTCAAAGACCGGTCCAGCCCTTTGCGTGATCGTCTGATGGAATTCTATCGACAGTACTCTGAAGCCACCTACCGCCCCGACTGGATTCGCATCTATATGCACGCGGGACTGTCAATGCCGGCGTTGAACCAGCGATACATCCGGTTGATCCGGCGCGAACTCATGCCTGTGTATTGCCGCGAACTCCGGCACCACTGCGGCCTGCATGATGTCGAAGACAGCGTGTCGGATGATGAGATCGAATTCGTCTGGAGCCTGCACGGCGGCATCTTCTACTACGCCGTGCGGCAGCACGTTTACCGAACGCGGTCAGGCGTCGACTTCATGACGAAGGTCGGTTTTGCCGTGGACAATTTTCTTGCAGGCGCTGAAACAACTTATCCACGGCTACTCGCAACTGTCTCAAGTACCGTGAACCTGCCAGCCCAGAAAAGCAAAGGCTCACGCTCGCGCTGATCAATACGATCCACGTGGGCAACCACGATCACGTGGTCACCCTCCTCGTACATGGACCGGGTGGCGCATTCAAAGGTTGCTACGCATTCGTCAAACAACGGGATGTTGTCCTCACTGTCGCCATGACGCACCCCTGAAAACTTGTCAGCCATACGGCTCGCAAATCGTCGGGCAAGTTCATCCTGATGATCTGCCAGCACATGAATGATGTGCCGGCGCCCACATGCGAAGTGCGCCAGATTGGGTGAAGTCTTTGCCAGGCTCCAAAGTACCAGCGGCGGCTCGAGCGACACTGAAGTGAATGAGTTGATGGTGATTCCCACCGCCGTCCCATCGTCAGCGCGCGCAGTGACCACGGCCACGCCGGTCGGGAATCCGGCCAGTGCAGTGCGAAACTGGCGCGCATCAAAACTCACACACTGACCTTGCGCGGGCGGGGTCGGGAAGCCCTCGCTCTGTCAGGGGGAGGAGGACCAATCAGTCGCTCAAGCACGGCATAGACCGCTGCCGTGTCGTCCATGCCATGCCCGAGCGCCATGGCTGCGTTATAGATCGGCAAAGTCGCGGAAAAAAGCGGGGCAGGTGTGTCGGTGTGCTGAAGTGCGTCGTTGATGAGACGCATGTCCTTTTGCCAGGTCGATACTTTCATGGTGGCCTCCCCCCATGAGCGATCAACCATGGTCGGACCACGCACCTGAAACATCCGTGACCCGCCGGCTCCGTCAGCGACCACTTTCACCACCATCGCGGCATCGAGCCCCGAGCGAACGCCCATCAAAATAGCCTCTGCCGTCGAGACGTTGTGGATCGCCACCAGTAAATTGGCTACCAGCTTCATGCGCATGCCGTTGCCAAAGGCGCCGACATCGTAGCGAACGCGGGCAAATCCTTCAAATACGGAAGCAAAGTCTTCAATGCCCTTCCTGTCGCCGCTCGCATATACCGCCAGATCACGCGTGACCGCCTGGGCGCCCGTACCCGACAAAGGGCAGTCGAGCAGACAAATTCCATGCTTCAGCAGTAGAGCCCGAACCCGATTTTTCGCTGGTTCCGGCAAGGTACTGGTTTCGGCGACCAAGAGATTTTTCGGCTTGGCCGCGATCAGCTCCGCACACACCTGCTCAAGGGCCGACTCACTGGGTAGCGAAAGTACGATGTGGCGGCACTGCCTTGCAACCGCCTGAACATTGGCACAGGACTGACCACCCGCTTTCTTCAGCTTTGTGCGGGCCGAGGCAACCGGATCAAAACCAAAAACCTCAAAGCCTGCCTTGACAAGATTGGCCGCCATGGCTGAGCCCATGATTCCCAAACCGATGACACCAACATTAGGAGGGTTCGCAACACGAGTCTTGACCATACAGGCATCTTTTATTGAGCTATCGATAAATTAGTGTACTTCAGATTTGAGTTGCGCCCCTGAAGTGTTTACCGGTGCCTTGCAGCGTCGGCATTCTGCGCGAGTGCGTGCGGCTCAGAGATTGCTTCGAGCACTGACAAACAAACCCGACGCTTTGGAAATCAGCGACTAGTTGAGGGCACCCCGCTGGATAGACCATACGCCCTTACGGACTCACCCTCACTCTTTCGCATTGTTCCGTGTATCAGTCAGGCTTGATTCCTGTATCTTTGACAAGCCTCGCGTACTTCGCAAACTCGGACCGTACGTACGCGCCAAACTCGGCGGGCGAGCTTGCCACGGGCTCGGCTCCTTCTCTGCTGAAGCGTTCCTTCACGTCAGGCGACTGAAGCACCCTGGCGGTTTCACGGTAGAGCTTGTCAATCACCGAACCAGGCGTTTGGGCGGGTGCGAAAACGCCAAACCAGGAACTGATGTCGTAGCCCGGAAGGCCGGACTCCCAGAGCGTAGGCAAATCAGGCACCGCTGGCGAACGCACCGCCGAAGTGACTGCCAACGCCCGCAGGCGACCGGCCTTGACCTGCGGCAACACGGAGACGCTCGGCGCAAACATGACCTGAATCTCGCCCGCCAGCAAGGCATTGACAGCCAGTCCGGCGCCCTTGTAAGGCACATGAACCATCGTCACACCAGCAGCCGTTTTGAACATTTCACCCGCCAGGTGGCTGGGAGCACCGTTCCCGGCTGAGCCGAAATTGAGAAAACCGGGGCGCGCCTTGGCCAGCGCAATGAGTTCTGCGACTGAACTGGCGGCAAGCCCCGGATGAACCACAAGAACATTCGGTACCCGCGCCACAAGGGTTACCGGCGTCAAATCCCGCAAGGTGTCGTAACCCAGCCTCGCATAGAGCTGCGGCGCAATCACCACGCTCGTCGACTGACCCATGAACAAGGTGTACCCATCGGCTGCTGCCTTGGCGGTACTCTCGGCGGCGATGGTGCCCGAAGCGCCGGCGCGGTTGTCGACCACCACCGTTTGCCCCATCGATTCCGTGAGCTTGGCGCCAACAATCCGCGCTACGAAGTCCGCTCCGCCACCCGGCGCCGCCGGCACGATCAGGCGAATGGATCTGTCAGGGTAATCGGCTGCAAGCGCCGCGCCGCAAAGCATCCAGACGAGGGCGAAACCATAAACCCGGCGTGTTGCCGATGGGAACCTCATGAAGCCTCCTCGTCGTTGGACAAGCTCATCAGAATGCAATTTATCCTAGCATGGGGCGACGCGATCCGAGTTGCGGCAAACCCTGCTCAATGAAGGCCGTCAAGGTGGCAAGCCAGAAAGTTGCTCGTGTAAACTGATTTGACAATACGCTCCCCGAAAGCTCTGCATGACAACCAGTTCACCAGCGACCTCCCATCTTCGCGCCGCGCAACCCATGGCTCGCAACATGAAGCTGCTGGCACACCATGAACTCGATGGTTTCGGCGGCATGGGAGAAGGCATTGCGATGCAGCAGGCCGACGACGGCCGGCGCATCCTGTGGATGGCGCACGAGTCAGCCCCGAAGAATTTCACAGCGGTTGACGTCACGGACCCAACCCGATTGCACGTTGTGGTCCAGACCGAATTGCCGCACATGAAAGTGCGGTCCAATTCACTCGACGTAGTCGGCAACCTCATGGTGGTCGCGAGCCAGACCAAAGAAGTGAACATGAAGCCTGCGGGTTTCGATATTTACGACATATCAAAACCCGAACAGCCACGGCTGATCTCTCATTTCGATTGTTCAGGGCCATACTCGCGCGGCGTCCACGCGGTATGGTTTGTTGACGGCAAAACGGTGCACATGGCTTCCGGTGCGGCCGACTTTCAACCGCACGATCCCAAAGATGATCAGATCTACCGCATCATCGATATTTCAAACCCGGCCAAGCCGGTTGAGACAGGCCGGTGGTGGTACCCGGGCACCCGCGTCGGCGACAGCACGCCACCCCCCAAAAGGCTACCCGCAAAATTCGACACCGGTTTTCGCGCCCACAACACCAACGTATTTCCACAGCGACCCGACAGGGCCTATGTGGGCTACATCGACGGGGGCGCAGTGGTTCTGGATATTGGCAATCCCTCCGACATCAAGGTCGTGTCGCAGTGGAACCATTCGCCGCCCTTCAATGGTTTTACGCATACAGTGCTGCCACTGTTTGATCGGGGACTGTGGATCGTCAGCGACGAGTGCGTGCAGGACGATGGCGCTGACTGGCCCAAGCTGGTCTGGGTCGTCGATGCGCGATCCGACGCAAACCCCGTCCCCATCGCAACCTTTCCGGCACCACCACACGACGCATTCGCCAAGCGCGGCGGCCGTTTTGGCGCGCACAACCTGCACGAGAATCTGCCGCTTCCGGTGTCGTTCCAGTCAGACACGCTGATGATCGGCACATTCTTCAATGCCGGTGTGCGGGTCTATGACACCAGCAACCCCTATCAGGTTGAAGAGGTCGCCTATTACGTTCCTGGCGCGCCGCGCCTCGCGCCGGCCGGGGCGATTCAGCTCAACGATGTTTATGTCGATGATCGCCGTATCGTCTACACCGTTGATCGTTTCGGTGGCGGTTTGTACGTGCTTGAAATGAACATCTGAGAGAGCACACCCCTGGCGATGCAACGTGATCCGCTGGCCGGCAAAATCCCGGTCACCCTCATCACCGGTTTCCTCGGTAGCGGCAAGACCACGCTCATCAGCCGCCTTCTCAAACACCCCGACATGGACAAGGTGGCTGTCATCATCAACGAGATCGGT
>NCGI01000293.1 GCA_002256925.1 Polaromonas sp. 28-63-22 | reverse complement strand
GCTTTCTGGTGACAGTGTCCGTGCAGCAGGATCGGCTGCGCGAGCGGCTTGAGCCCGGCCTTCAGCGTTTCGAGCTTGCCGGCAGCCGCCTCGCGGGCGAGAAACTCTTCCAGCAGCAACGCGTGCCGGCTGATGACCTGCGCTTCTTCGCCCAGACCCATCACCAGCATTTCGTCCCGCAGCGTCAGCAGGCAGGAAGGCTCCAGCCCGACGATGGCAATGCCTTTTTCGGCAAAAGGCAGCAGGGCGGCGACCAGTTCGCGCGCCTTGGCTTTGGCTTCATCGACCATGCCGCTGGCCAGAAAGGTCCGGCCACAACATAGCGCCTTGCCGTCCGCTATCGATTTGGTAGCTACGTGCGCAGTGTATCCGGCGGCTTGCAGCACTTTTAAGGCAGAAAACGCGTTGTGGAACTCGAAATAGCCGTTGAAGGTGTCAACAAACAGCACCACCGGTTTGCTGGCGGCCAGGACTTCTTCGCGGGTGGCGCCCAAGGCCCAGTTTTCACGCATGGCGTTGAAGAACGTCCTGCGCGTCCACTGCGGCAGCGTGCGTCGGGCTGACAGCCCCAGCAACTTCTCGCTTAAAGCAGCCAGCCCGGGAATTTTGTCGCGCAGATTGAGCAGGGGCGCCAGACGGCTGGCCCAGGGCGCGTAGTCGGGCAGAAAGGCAACCAGCTTGTCTTTGAGGCTGTAGCCGTGCCGGGCCTTGTAGTGGTGTAAAAACTCCACTTTCATCTGGGCCATGTCCACGCCCGTGGGGCAGTCGCGCTTGCAGCCCTTGCAGCCGACGCACAGGTCAAGCGCCTCTTTCACCGCTTCGCTGGTAAAGGCGTCTGCGGCTGTCATGCCTTCGGTTTCGCCCTTCAGTTGCCCGGAAAGGGCCAGCCGCAAGGTGTTGGCGCGCCCGCGTGTCAGGTGCTTTTCGTCGCGGGTCACGCGGTAGCTGGGGCACATGGCGCCGGCGTCAAACTTGCGGCAGTGGCCGTTGTTGTTGCACATCTCCACGGCCTTGGCGAAGCCCTGGGCGGTGTCGCCCCCTGTGCCGGGGGCGCTGGTGAGCTCGGTCACCGGGTCGTTCTGAACGTTCCAGGCGCTCCAGTCGAGGGCGGTCTTGAGCGGGATGACCCGGTACTTCGGCGGAAAGCGCATCAGCTGCATGTCGTCCATTTTGGGCGGGTTGACGATACGCTGCGGACTCAGCAGATTGAGCGGGTCCAGGTAGTTCTTGATCTGCGCAAACGCCTGCGTGATTTTCGGGCCGAACTGCCACTGCACCCACTCGCCCCGGCACAGGCCGTCGCCGTGCTCGCCGCTGTAGGCGCCCTTGTAGCGACGAACCAGCTCCGAGGCTTCTTCGGCGATCAGCCGCATCTTGGCGGCATCGCCACGCCGCATGTCCAGAATCGGGCGCACGTGCAGCGTACCGACCGAGGCGTGGGCGTACCAGGTGCCCTTGCTGCCGTGCTTGTAGAACACGTGGGTCAGCGCGTCGGTGTATTCGGCCAGGTGCTCCAGCGGCACAGCGCAGTCTTCTATGAAACTCACCGGCTTGCCGTCACCCTTGAGGCTCATCATGATGTTCAGGCCGGCCTTGCGCACCTCCCACAGGTTTTTCTGCGGCGCGTCGTCAATCATTTCAACGACCGATCCCGGCAGGCCCAGGTCGCCCATCAGTTCCACCAGCTGCCTGATTTTGGGAATGAGTTCAGCCTTCGAGTTGCCTGAAAACTCCACCAGCAAGATCGCGTCGGGCTGACCGATCAGCGCGGTTTTCACCGTCGGCGCAAAGGCCGGGTTTTGCAGTGACAGCTCGATCATCGTGCGGTCAACCAGCTCGACGGCCGTCAACGTTCCGTCGCCCAGTTTGACGATATGCTGGGCCGATTCCATGGCCTTGTAAAACGTCGGGAAGTTCACCACGCCCAGCACCTTGGCGCGCGGCAATTCACGCAGGCGAAGCTTCAGCGATCGCGTGAGGCCCAGGGTGCCTTCGCTGCCGACCAGCAAATGCGCCAGATTGACCGAGCCGTCATGCGTGTACGGTTTTTCGCTCTGGTTGTTGAAAATGTCGAGGTTGTAGCCCGCGACGCGGCGCAGCACTTTGGGCCAGTGCGCTTCAATCTCCGGCCGCAGCTGCTCAGCCAGCGCCTTGACGTAGTCGCCCAGCGCGCGGGCCGGCGCGGAGGCAGCGTCGTAACGGCCAAGCTCCAGCATGTCGCCGCTTGAAGTCCACGCCGTCGCGCCGATGACGTTGTGCACCATGTTGCCGTAGGCAATGCTGCGGCTGCCGCACGAATTGTTGCCCGCCATGCCGCCCAACGTGGCCTGTGCGCTGGTCGATACATCGACCGGATACCAGAGCCCATGCGGTTTCAGGGCTGTATTGAGGTGATCGAGCACCAGGCCGGGTTCGACCTCTGCTGTGCGCGCTGCGGCATCGATATGCACAATGCTGCGGACGTGCTTGGCATGGTCGATCACCAGGCCTGCGCCGACCGTTTGCCCGCACTGGCTGGTGCCGCCGCCACGCGGCACGATGGGCACCGCCAGATCACGGCAG
>NCGI01000292.1 GCA_002256925.1 Polaromonas sp. 28-63-22 | reverse complement strand
TCACAAACGCCTCGCCATGCATGTCTTCGTGAAACAGGCACAGGCGGTAAAAATACAGGGCATCGTCGCTGCAGCCTTCAGGCGCACCGCCCTTGTCAAGCAGGTCGAGCGTGCTTTCCAGTGTGTCGAGCAGGTAAGCCCGGCAATTGGTCAGGGAGGGCAAATCGAGCGCCCAGCGCGTGTCGTGCGGCACATGGGCCGAATCCCACCAGCGGTCTGCGTTGGGCTCGATCGACGCCAGCCGGGTCTGCCCCGGCGCGCAGCGCGAGCCCTGGTTCCGCTGCATGTTGCGGCCGATCCACCACTCCTGAAACCAGCCGACATGGCCAAGCTCCCACAGCGGCGGGTTGATGGTGGGCAACTGCGGCACGACAAAACTCCCGGCCTCAAGCGCCGCCTGGTACTGGGCAAAAAGATGCAACGTGTGGTTGCGGGCGTCCATGAGCGCCAGCGACAGCAGTTCGGGCCCGGCGCTGCGAAGCTGGGGCGAATCCGGCCTGCCAGGGCCAGCCGCGCCACCCGGCGATAGCGGCCGGGCAGACGATGAATCGGGTGCGGAATCAGAAGCCAAACGAAGATCCTGCAGTGGGTGGGTTCTGGCGGAGCCTGCGACACGGGAGGTCAGCACCAGGCGCTGACACCGCCGCCGGGCAGGCCGGGCGCATCGACCGGATATTGTGACATTTCGCCGTCGGGATCGCAGTCCGCCGCCCGGCGCACGCGCCGCTTGCAGGGGGTCGGCGCAGCGGCTGCAAAACGCCTGCGAGAGCGCCCGGCGTCGCGGATGGCCACCCTCTCAGGCGTTGCTGGCCTGCTTGTTGCTTGAAGCCTCGGTGGCTGTGGCAAGATTCGCCGCGCACCGACGACGTCGCAACATGTATTCATTTGTCAGCGGGACCGTCGGACCGGGTAACATCCCACAGATTCCAGCGGCCTGCCGACAGCCGCTTTTTCAGGGCAAAACACTTTTTTGAGAGAAATCATTCGTGTCTGCATTACTTTTTCAGGGCAAAACACTTTTTTGAGAGAAATCATTCGTGTCTGCATTACTTAAACTAGCGCTCGCTTTCGACTGGCTTTCAACCCGGCTGGGCAAAATTGCTGCCTGGGCAGTTCTTTTGGCGGCCCTGATTTCTGCCGGCAATGCGTTTATCCGCTATGGGTTTGACATCAGCTCGAACGCCTGGCTTGAGATCCAGTGGTATCTTTTTGCGGGCATGGTCATGCTGGGGGCGCCGGTCGTGCTCAAGCTCAACGAGCATGTGCGGGTGGACATCATCTACGGCAAGCTCAAGGGCAACGGCCCGGTATACGTCGATCTGTTTGGCCTGATCTTCTTTCTGCTTCCGGTCATGGCCCTGCTGTCGTATCTCAGCTGGCCACTTTTCCTCAGCATGTTCGAGTCGGGCGAGATGTCGGGCAATGCCGGCGGCCTGATCCGGTGGCCTGCGATGCTCCTGCTCCCACTGGGATTTGGCCTGATGTTTTTGCAGGGACTGGCCGAGATCATCAAGCGCATCTGCTATCTGCAGGGTACGTTCAAGATGGACACCCACTACGAAAAACCGGTTCAGTGACGCTCGCGCACCGCTTCGTCCCCTAAAAATCATCCTCAGGATTCAAGTCAAATGCAGATGGAAAATTTCGCTCCGGTGATGTTCGCGGGTCTCGTGCTGATCATGCTGATTGGCTTTCCCGTGGCTTTCTCGCTCGCTGCGCTCGGGCTGGGCTCAGGCTTTCTGGCCATTTACATGGGCTGGTTTCACGTCAGCTTCCTTTCAAATCTTCCGCTCAACATGTTCGGCATTTTGTCGAACGAGTTGTTGCTGGCCATCCCGTTTTTCACCTTCATGGGTGCCATCCTTGAAAAATGCGGGCTGGCCGAAGACATGCTCGACTCCATGGGCCAGCTCTTCGGCCCAGCGCGGGGCGGTCTGGGTTACTCGGTCATCATCGTCGGCTTCATTCTGGGCGCCATCACCGGCACGGTGGCCGGACAGGTGATCGCCATGGCGATGATCTCGCTGCCCGTCATGATCCGCTACGGCTACAACATGCGCTATGCCACGGGCGTGCTGGCCGCATCGGGCACCATCACGCAGCTGGTGCCTCCTTCGCTGGTGCTGATCGTCATGGCAGACCAGCTCGGCCGCTCGGTCGGCGACATGTACAAAGGCGCCTGGGGTCCGTCGATCCTGCAAGTACTGATTTTTGCCGGCTACACCTTCATGCTGGGTGTTTTCAAGCCACACCATGTGCCCGGTGTGCCCAAAACCGAGCGAACCCTGAACGGTTGGGCGCTATGGGGAAAATGCCTGCGCGGCATCATCCCGTCGGCCATCCTAATCTTTGCCGTGCTGGGCTCCATGGGCGGCCTGCCGGGTATCAATACCGCCATTGCCACACCGACAGAAGCCGGCGCCATGGGCGTGGTGGGCGCGCTGATTCTTGCAGCGATTCACAAGCGACTGACCGCCGCGCTGATCTGGGAGGCCATGATCGGCACCATGCGCCTGACCGCCATGGTGGTGTTCATCCTGATCGGCGCACGTGTGTTTTCGATGGTGTTTCAGGGCGTGGACGGCGCCAAATGGGTGGAACACATGCTCAGCGGCCTGCCAGGTGGCCAGACCGGTTTCCTGATCGCCGTCAACATCTTCATTTTCTTCCTCGCGTTCTTCCTCGACTTCTTTGAGATCGCGTTCATCATCCTGCCGATGCTCGGTCCCGTGGCGGACAAGCTGGGCATCGACCTGATCTGGTTCGGCGTGCTGCTGTGCGTGAACATGCAAACCAGCTTCATGCACCCGCCCTTTGGCTTCGCGCTGTTTTATCTGCGCGGTATCGCCGACACCCTGTTCAAGGAAAAACGCATTCCCGTTGCCATCAAATCGAACGATATTTACCTGGGCGCCATTCCGTGGGTGGCGATGCAGTTGATCCTGGTGACGATCGTTATCTTTGTGCCGCAAACGGTCACGATCTTCCTCGACAAGGCGCAGGTCATTGACATCAACAAGGTCAAGATCGACATCCCTGTGGATGAAAGTGTCGCGCCGCCGACCGAACGCAGCGCTGAAGAGGAGCAAAAGCGGATCGATGAACTGTTCAAAACGAAGTAGGAAAATCCGGACCGGATGTGAGGGCCCGGCGCAGACGCTCCGATGACGTCTGTCCGGCACCTTCCCGGTATTGGCTTGTAAGCATGAATCACACACCTCTTGGCTACATGGGCCCACCGCCCTTCAAATTCCTGCCGCGTGCGGCGGGCGCAGAAGGTCCGGCTTTTTCGGTGCCTTTCAAGATTCTTGCAACGCTGATTGTGCTGGCCTGTGTGGCCGCCTTCGTGCAGACCTGGCTGGCTGGACGCGCCTCCGGGGTCGCGCTTGCCGGCGGCTGGTTCATCGCCGGGTTGCTGCTCGTCGTGTACACCTGGTTTTGCATCTTGCGCAGCATCACCCGCATCGATGCGCAGGGCCTGCATCAAAGCTGGGCAGGGCCTGCATCAAAGCTGGGTCTGGGACAAGCACATGGAACTTCAGGAGCTGGCGTACGGCAAACTGATTCGTGTGCGCGGCCTGGACTGGCTGATTGCGCCGCGTCTGTATGTGCGAACGCTGATGGGCAAGTTTGCTGTTTTTTATGCCGCCTCGCCCGAGATGGTGGCCGAGTTCGAACGCCTGGTGAGCGAACTGAAGACCTTTCGCAGCATGCGTTGAGGGTCACGCTACGCACGGCTCGCCTGGCTGACATGGCCATGCCACCGTCACGAACAAAAAAAACCGCGACGAATCGCGGTTTTTTTCTGACTGCCTGGTACCTCTTTACAGCGTGACGCTCTGCATATAGGTATCAAAACGCGACTCGGCAAACCGGAACCAGAGAATCTGGTCTTTCTGAAAAGCCCGGTAGTCCGTGTAAATTTTCTTCCAGTCCGGATTTTTTTCGGAAAGC